>CAZYBY010000083.1:0-9943 GCA_964645385.1 uncultured Sphingobacterium sp. | reverse complement strand
CATCTGGCACTTCCGCATCCGGTTTAATCTCTGGTGGAGTAAACTTAATAGTCGACTTCAACGGAGGTGGAGGTGGAGGTGGAGGAGTTGCAGGTTGACTTTTATCAACCGGAGGTGGTTCCTCTAGGTCAGTTGTATTGTTTACCAATACCACTTTATCTTCAGGAATTGCATCAGAAATTAATTTTATAATCAATGGAGCACTTACTGCTAGTGTAAATAACACAATTGACAATACAATTCCTAAGAATGCATTCCTTGGATATAGGCGTCGGATCTCGTATGCCCCGTATTCTTGGTTTCTACCTTTGAATACCAGGTCGATCCATTTACCATCGTATAAATCTATTTTACCTGCCATGTTCTAATAACTATTGACTATAATGGAGTCTTTTTTAACATTTCTACTTCCATTGGTGTGATATCCACAATCGCATAACGACCAATGTTGCAAATATTCATTTCGTCCAGTATGTCTACTAAATTTTTATACTTAGAGTCGTCGTTTGCTTTAATAACTACAATCAAACCATCTTTAAATGCTTTAATTGCGCCAACTTTTTCTCTAAATTCTTCTTCTTTTATCTTGTTGGATTGTAATTGAGCCTTGTAAATTGGAATTGAATCTACACGGTCATTACGCATGCGGTTTTCTGCTAAAAGAGTAGCGCGGATACCACCTTTACCAAAGTTTGTAACCATTGGTGTACCTGGCTCACCCGTTGTTGCATCTACAAAGTAGTAAACTACTTTATTGTCTTTTGTCAGAAGGATAGTCATTGCCTGAGAAGCTTTGATTTTAGTCTTTTCTTCTTCAGTTAAATTCTCATCCTTTACCGGCATGTTGATCTCCATGGTTTGTGGCTTATTCATCGATGTTGTTAACATGAAGAACGTAATTAAAAGGAAGCCTAAATCCACCATTGGTGTAAAGTCTACTCTCGTAGATAACTTCTTACCTCTGACTTTCTTGCCTTTTTTACCGCCACCCCCACCGGTGTCTATATCTGCCATATCTTATCTAATTTATATTAGAAAATATTGTTAAAATTAATTGTCAGCTTTTTCTAAGCTTGTAATAAAGTTGAAACGGTTAACTTTTTTATCTTGTAGTGTAGAAATTACTTGCTTCACTACTGGATAACCTGCCTCGCCATCGCCTTTCACAGCAACACGTAAGTCTTTATTTGTATAACGCGCTTGCAAAACCCAATCTGCTAATTCATTATTTACTGAATCGCAAGGAATACCTTCTTGTTTAAAGTTTTTACGCTTCTCTGCATCCATATCTAAATACGGACCAAGTTTCGTAATGGATACACCAAATGAACTTAATAAAGAAAATGCTTTCTTTTGTTCTGGAGTAAAACTTAACTTATACTTTTCAGCCATTTTTTCCAATAATGTGATTCTATTTTGATCACCATCCATTGAAAAATAAACTTTAGAATCCTTGTCAATTGTTAACAATAAAATATCTGTCTCAGGGAGCTTTATCTCAGAGATTGATGATGGTGTAGTCACCGTCACTGGTTCATCTGGTTTAAACTTAGTTGCCAACATAAAGAACGTAAGTAGCAAGAAGGCTACGTCGGTCATTGCCGTCATATCTACTACTGTACTCTTACGAGGTATCTTTACTTTCGACATTATTTTGAGTTTAAATATTCTTTGTTAAAATCTTATTTGTGTTTTGCTGCAAACGTTTGTACGATGCTATATCCAGCTTCATCGATAGCATAAGTGATTGCATCGATTTTGCTTGTAAATACGTTGTACATGATTGTTGCTAAAGCTGAGTTACCAATACCTAATGCTGTATTGATTAAGGCTTCAGAAATACCATTCGCTAACGCTACTGAGTCAGGTGAACCTGCAGATGCTAACGCCGCGAATGCACGAATCATACCTAATACCGTTCCTAATAAGGCGATCAATGTAGATACTGATGCCATCGTTGCGATAACTACTAAGTTTTTCTCTAAACCTGGTAATTCTAAGGTTAACGACTCTTCTAATTCTTTTTGAATTGCTACAACTTTGTGATCTAAATCTAAGTTAGTTGCTGTTTCCATTTCTTTGTATTTTACCAAAGTAGAACGTAATACATTTGCAACTGAACCTTTTTGAACATCACATTCTTTGATTGCAGCGTCAACATTATTGTTGTCTAAATGAGTTCTGATTTTACGAACGAATGCTTCGGCTCTTCCTTTACCTTGAGCTTTAGCAATTGTTAAAAATCTTTCGATTGAGAAAGTGATGTTCATCAATACTAACGATAATAAAATCGGTACGATAAATCCACCTTTGTACACTAAACCTAATACTTGTCCGGCACCTTCTTGAATCGGATGATTCGCTGGATCGCCACCTTCAAAGTTTGCAGGATTTCCCATTACAAATTTGTAGATTAAAATACCTACCACAATACATAATGGAATAGTGATTGATGCGAAGATGGAACTTAAACCATTCTTCTCTTCTTTTGCAGCTGTAGCTACTTTTGCCTCATTTGCCATTTTATAAATTTATTTTGTTTTTAACTATTTAATTAACGATGCTTATTTCAATAAAATTGCCCTATAAATAATATAGGGCTCACAAAATTATAACTTTTAAGCAATAAAAAAATTTTCAAACGATTTATTAACACAAAATTAACTTTATGACAAATCGCTTACATTCAATTATTGTAACTTGTTGTTTTATAGACTAAAACGGAAGATCGTTCGCGTCAGCTTCCATATTATCCATGTTGAAAACTGGTGCTTCAGGTGCCGAAAACGTAGATCCGGCTGCAACTTTATCGATTTTCCAAGCTACAATATTCGTAATATAGTCCTTTTCACCTGTTTTTCTTGTGTATGGTTTTCCTGATAAATTGAAAGCAACTTTAAGTTCATCCCCCATTTTATGCTCATCAATTAATGAACACTTATCCTGATTTAATTGGAATTTTACATATTGTTGATATCCTCTCTCTTCCGTTTCGATTACGAACTCTCTTTTTTTGAATTTATCCGTTACCTGAATCGTTTCGAATACATCAACTAATTTTCCTTGTACTTCTAATGCCATTGTAATTATAGTTTTATAAGATTTCAAATTTAGTAAAAGATACGAGAATTGAGATATGAGATATGAGATTAGGCATTTAAAATAATAAATTAAAAAAGGCCCTATAAAAGGGCCTTCTCATATCTAATATCTCAATTCTAACAACTAGAATTAGGCAGTTTGAACAACCTTAGGCGCTGCTGCTAATATCTCAGCACTTGCTCCTTCAGCGTATTGTTCAAAATTCTTAACAAATTTACCAGCTAAATCATTTGCTTTAGTATCGTATAATGATTTATCAGACCATGTATTTCTTGGATTTAATATTTCAGTAGGTACATTCGGGCATGTTGTTGGCATTTGTAATCCAAACACTGGATGTACTTCGTATTGAACTGAATCTAACTCTCCGTTTAATGCTGCAGTAATCATAGCTCTAGTATAGCTTAATTTCATACGACTTCCTACACCGTATGCTCCGCCCGACCAGCCTGTATTAACTAGCCATACATTCACTTTGTTCTCTTTCATTTTCTTACCTAACATCTCTGCATATTTTGCTGGATGTAATGGTAAAAATACTTTTCCGAAACATGCTGAGAATGTTGTTTGTGGTTCAGTTACTCCAGCTTCAGTACCCGCTACTTTCGCTGTGTACCCTGAGATGAAATGATACATCGCTTGACCTGCATCTAACTTAGAAATAGGAGGCAAAACTCCATATGCATCACATGTTAAGAAAAATATATTTTTTGGTGTGCCAGCGATTGATGGCTCAACTGCATTTTGAATATGATGTATTGGATACGCAACTCTTGTGTTTTCAGTTTTAGAAATGTTTGTGAAATCTACTGTACTAGTTCCTTCATGGCAAACAATGTTTTCTAATAATGCACCGAATTTAATTGCATCCCAAATTTCTGGTTCTTTTTCTTTCGATAAGTCAACACATTTTGCATAACATCCACCTTCTAAATTGAAGACTGAATTCTCTGCCCATCCGTGCTCGTCATCACCAATTAATCCTCTGTTTGGATCTGCTGATAACGTTGTTTTTCCTGTTCCAGACAAACCAAAGAAAATTGCTGTGTCTCCGTCTTTACCAATGTTTGCTGAGCAATGCATCGATAATACATTTTTATCATGTGGTAAAACATAATTTAACACACCGAAAATTCCTTTTTTAATTTCACCTGTATAACCAGTTCCGCCAATTAAAATGATTTTTTTGGTGAAGTTTAAAATTGCGAAATTATGCTGACGAGTTCCATCAATTTTAGGGTCTGCTTTAAAACCTGGAGCATTGATGATAGTCCACTCTGGATCGAAGTTTAAAATTTCTTCTTTCGTTGGACGTAAAAATAAATTGTTAGCGAAGATATTGTGATATGCTTGTTCAGTTACAACACGAATATTTGTGCGGTAAGCTGGATCAGCACATGCATAAGAATCTCTGACGAAAACTTCTTTTCCTGATAAGTATGCACAAACTCTATTGTACAATAAATCAAATTTTGCAGGATCGAATTTGATGTTTACATCACCCCACCACACAGAATTTTCTGTTGTTTCATCACATACAATAAACCTGTCTTTTGGAGATCTACCAGTAAATTCACCCGTATCTGCTGCTAGTGCACCAGAATCTACTAAAGTTCCTTCACCACGTGTGATTGCCTCTTCTACAAGCTCTGCTGGAGTTAAATTCCAATATGCGGCTGCAACATTGGCTAATCCAAGGTCGGCAACAGTTGCTTTGGCCGACTTTAAACCAAATTCGTTAGTCATAAATTTTTGCTTAGTATTATTTGTAATAGGGGCGCAATTTACGAAAATTTGATATTATTCGAATAAGAACTTAATAGTAAATATTATTATCCCCCAGCTTTTTTGGCCTTAAAACCTGCCTGAAGCAATAATTGAAGAATTTTATCACGAAAATCCCCCTGAATCATGATTTCACCATCTTTTACAGTTCCTCCAACTCCACATTTCGTTTTTAAGGTTTTCCCTAAAACTTGCAAATCTTCTTCCTTTCCAATAAATCCTGTTATTAACGTAACCGCCTTGCCCGCTCTTTGCTTTTTATCAAGCATCACCCTTAAATCTTGCTTTTCATTTGGCAAAGTGTCCGTCTCTTCCTCTTGGTCATGCTGATATTGGAAATTTGGGTCTGTAGAATATACTACTCCCTGAATGTTTTTATTTTTCTTCGACATTATTATGCAACTATAACGTTTAACGATAATGGAATGATTTCGATTTGTAAATCTTTTTTTCCCATACTTGGCTCTCCATCTAAATGAATTGCCGCTTCATACTCTCTTTTAATAAAAATATTCTTTGCTCGAAACATCTCAACATATGAAGATGATTCTGCAGTTTTATTAAACATCTTTAATGCTAGAACTGGAATCATAAACCAACGAATTGGTTTTACAACTACTATGTCTAACCATCCATCTTTCACATCAGCCCTGGGTGCTATATGCGCTTCATTTCCAAATTGTGATGAGTTAGCTATACTCACCATAAATGCTTTTCGAGCGATTATTTTCCCGTCAAGATTAATTTCATAGTGCTGAGGAATATATTTCTTCAATTCTTGAAATGTAGTTTTTATATAGCCTGAAAACCCTCTAATATTATTTTTTGCAAAACACTCTGAAATGTGTGCATCAAATCCCGATCCAGCAATGTTAAAAAAATAATCATCGTTTAATTTCGCAGAATCTATTTTATCAATCACACCATTATTAATTACTTTAATGGCTTTCTCCGTTTTTAATGGAATTTTTAAACTTCTTGCTAAACCATTTCCCGAACCAAAAGGAATTATTCCCAAAACTACATTAGTGTTTATTATTGCTTTCGAAATTTCGTTTACTGTCCCATCTCCACCAACTGCAACTATTATATCATATTTGTCCTTTACAGCAGCTTTAGCAAGCATGTATCCATGCTCCACTCTTTCAGTAAAACTAATACGATGTTCATATTTATTCTTATCCAAATGCATATCTATAAGCCCAGGAATTCTTTGCTTATTTCTGCCTCCGGAAATCGGATTTATTATGAATAAGATTTTCTTTCTCACGGTTTCGCGTAATTATTTTTTATCAAAGTAACATTAAATTTTTGAATATATGATTCAATTACTTTTTTCAATTCTTCCCTTTTATCAATCTCTATCTCTTTAATATCATTAGTTAAATACCAATCTTTTTGATAATTAAACAATGCGCTAACTTTATCATCCGCATATTGTAAAACATAAGAACTATCAATTACTTGAAACACTCCATCTCTGTAATTAATCGCATAATTTTTTTCATCTTTCCACAAACTTTTACCAAATGAATTGAATGGTTTTTCGAAATGCAAATAATCTAAAACACTTGGCATTACATCAATTTGAGAGGCAATTTTTGTTGATCTTCCTACCCAATCTCTGGATGGATCGTAAAAAATAATTGGGATTTTATAATACGAAACTTTAGTGTCGAAATACTTATCATCAGCATCTGGTGTATGGTCTGGAAGTATTACAAATAAAGTGTTGTAATACCATCTTTTCGTTTTTGCGTAATCAAAAAACTTGCGCAATGCCTGATCAGTATAAAGGAAACTTTTGTGTTTATCCGTATCAATGTTCTTATATTTTTCTTGATATTCTTGTGGAATTGAAAATGGTGGATGTGAAGACAAACTAAACAATGTTGCAAAAAATGGTTTAGGAGCAGAACTCAATGTGCTTCCAAAAAATTGCATAAACGGCTCGTCATAAATTCCCCAATGTCCATCAAAATCATTTGAGTTATTGTACTCATTCATTCCGAAATAATCGTCGTATCCTGCTTTCTTTGCAAATGCATCGAAATTCATCGAACCATTAAATCCTCCATGAAAAAATGCTGAATAATATCCTTTCGTTTTCAATAAATTTGGAAGTGAATTTATATCGTTAGTTTGATAAACACTTCCTGTATATGCTTCGTCTAATAATGAAGGTAAACTCGCTATAATGCTTGGCATTGCTTCGTTTGATTTCTTTCCATTAGCAAATGCATTTTCAAAAACATAGCTTTGTTTTATTAAACTATCTAAGAATGGTGAATATGATTTTCTCTTGCTCAGTTCTCCAATATATTCATTCGAAAAACTTTCTAAAATTAATACCACTACATTTTTCGGCTCGAATAAAACAGTTGAAGAATAATCTTTTCTCAATTGAAAAATTTTCGACAATTCTTCTTCCGTTAAATATTTTTTTTCAACCAAAGTTATCTTTCCTACTGATTGTAATATGGTAAATGGAGTGTTTAATACTAAAGATGCGTTTTGAGAATTTCCCCATTGCGATGCACTTATAGTTTGAATAGGTTTTGTTTGTAAACCTCCACGTGCCGCAATAACCATTATTCCTAAAAATAATATTATAGAAATCGTTTTTAATGCAACATACGGTTTACTTTCTACAACTCTTATTTTTAATGTTCTAGAATAAAGTTTATATAAAAAATAAGAAAGAATTGCTGAAATAATTAATAACCACCAGTAATCTATAATGTAACTTGGTAGCATTTTCCATATGTCATTTTCTCCACTGAACAATTCAAATCCTGTTCTTTTCTTTTGGAATCTGAAATATTCGATATCGATAATATTAAACAGAATCGCAGCTGAATTGCTTAACATATATACAAATGTTAAGATGCGATCATATGTTCTAATAGGTCTGAAATAAATACTTGGTAAATACATCAATATGTACAAACTATTTATATATACGATTGCTGATAAATCGAATATAAGCCCTGCGAAAAACGCAGTTGCTAAATCATCTAGGCTCGAATTAGAGAAACTTTCATAATTATATGCTAAAAATATAAGCCTACAAATGAAGTAAATGCCTAGTAATAAGAGCAATCTGCGAGATAATAATCGAATATGTAAGAATTTATAGGATAACATGAATTTAGGCCCTTTTAAAAGCGCAATATTATTTGATTTTTATTGAATATTAACTGAATATAAAAAATTATTCTATTTTTGTCGCTCATTCTTGTGGATTGATTTGCTCGATTGCAACCACTTTAAAAAAAAGGCTAAAGCAGGAATTCTGCAATCTATCCTTTCAACCACAACATTAAAAATAACATTATAGCATAATTATGTCATATTTATTTACATCAGAGTCTGTATCAGAAGGGCATCCAGACAAAGTAGCGGATCAAATTTCCGATGCATTAATCGACAACTTTTTAGCATTTGATGCTAGTTCAAAAGTTGCTTGTGAAACATTAGTTACAACCGGGCAAGTAGTATTAGCGGGTGAAGTTAAATCAAGCGCTTATTTAGATGTTCAAGAAATTGCACGTGGTGTGATTCGTAAAATTGGATATACGAAGTCTGAATATATGTTCGAAGCTAATTCTTGTGGTATATTATCAGCTATTCATGAGCAATCAGCAGATATTAACCAAGGAGTTGAGCGTAAAAAGAAAGAAGATCAGGGTGCAGGTGACCAAGGTATGATGTTTGGTTATGCAACTAACGAAACAGCTGATTACATGCCATTGGCATTAAACTTAGCTCATACTTTACTTATCGAGCTTGCTGCAATTCGTAGAGAAAATAAAGAAATTAAATATTTACGTCCAGACGCTAAATCACAAGTTACCTTAGAGTATGATGATAATAACCGTCCAGTGCGCATCGATTCAATCGTTATTTCAACTCAACATGATGATTTCGATACTGAAAAGAAAATGTTAGATAAGATTAAAGCTGATATTATTAAGGTTTTAATCCCAAGAGTAATGAAGAAATACCCTAAGTATAAATCATTATTCAACGATAAAATTAACTACCATATCAACCCAACTGGAAAATTTGTAATTGGTGGACCACACGGAGATACTGGTTTAACTGGTCGTAAGATTATTGTAGATACTTACGGTGGAAAAGGTGCTCATGGTGGTGGTGCATTCTCTGGTAAAGATCCTTCAAAAGTAGACCGTTCAGCTGCATATGCAACTCGTCATATCGCTAAGAACATGGTTGCTGCTGGTTTATGCGATGAAGTTTTAGTTCAAGTTTCATACGCTATCGGTGTTGCTAAACCAATGGGTATTTATATCAATACTTACGGAACTTCAAAAGTTAAAATGTCTGACGGAGAAATCGCTAAGAAAATCGAAAAGATTTTTGATATGCGTCCGTATGCTATTGAACAACGTTTGAAATTACGTAACCCTATCTATTCAGAAACTGCTGCTTACGGACATATGGGACGTAAGAATGAAGTGGTAACGAAAACTTTCAAATCACCAGGTGGTAAAGATGTGAAAGTGAAAGTAGAATTATTTACTTGGGAAAAATTAGACTTTGTAGATAAAGTAAAGAAAGAATTCAAATTGAAATAATTCGATTTACAATTCATAGAAAAAGAAAAAGCCTTTGGAAGTTCCAAAGGCTTTTTTGTTGTATAAGTGCAGGATTTTAAATAAACCTGCATTTATGCGGGTAATTGGTGGCACGACTTAAGTCGTGCCACCAATATTTTTATTTCAAAGTTTCATCCAACCATCTGAAAAACTCCCTCTGCCACAAAATGCTATTTTGTGGTTTCGTTACCCAATGCCCTTCATCAGAAAAATATAAAAATCTACTTTTAATTCCTTGTAATTGTGCTGCTGAATATGCTTGCAATCCTTCACCCAATGGTACTCTGAAATCTTTTTCATTATGTATCACTAAAATTGGAGTGTTCCAATTTTGAACAAATTTATGCGGAGAAAAAGCTTCATATGATTTGGGTTTCGGACTCTTCCAGTATGGTCCTTCTAAATCGTGATTTGCAAAGAACACTTTTTCTGTT
>CAZYBY010000082.1:0-16015 GCA_964645385.1 uncultured Sphingobacterium sp. | reverse complement strand
TTATCATCCATAATATTGATAAAGAGATAAACAATATCATTTCTGTTGGAATATTTGGCTTTTAAAGCAGGGTAATCTTTGAGGTAAACTTTACAAGGGTAGCACCATGATGCCCAAAAATCGATATAAATATATTTACCTTTTAGCGAATGAAGATTTACTTTTTCTCCATAAATATTTTGAAAGTTGTAGTTGGGGATAACACTTCCATTTTGTTTAGAAATCTTTGTGTTTAAGTCTTGAATATATTTTACATATTCTTTATTTGCACACGTTGAATAGTAATCATCTAATATCGATTTTACAAAGGAGCTATCTGTTTTTACATCTTGAAGCGCAATTTTCACGAAATCACTAATCATTAGATCTCTTACATTATTGTTCGTTAATGCTTTGCGAAGATTATAACTTCTTAATATGACTTCTCGTTTACCTTCCTTAGTTAAATTGTCGAAGTTTTTTGAATTTGGAATATACCTACCGTATTTTATGTATAAGTAAAAACTCATGCTCGATAGGTAATGACTATTACTGAGTAGAAGAGAAGTATTTAAATCAACAGAGTCTAAAAAGTTAAAATAATCCTTTGGAATAGAAGACTCTTCTTTAATGCTAGCTATATAATACGCTTTGAAATAAATGTATTTGTGTTTTAATTCCTCTCTTTTATATTCTTTGAAATAGGAGTCTTTGAATGAATTCTTAAAACGATTGTATTCTGCTAAGTTTTCGTATTCTATTTTCTCAACATGTTCTTTGTATAACAGAGCATTTTTAAAAAACTTAGGAGGTTTGATTTTATCGGAAAAGTTAAGTTCATCCTCTTTCAATAAGTAATTTTGCTCAGATTGATATTTACTTTTCAAATCGATTTTTTCATCGAAATTATTATACTCGGAATAAATGTAAATTGTATCTCCAGGACATAGAAAGATATTCTGAAAATGCTCACCAATTTTAATATAGCCGAAGGTTTTCTCTTTTAATTCCGCATTATAGTCGAATATTCCACTCTCGTCTAACACAGAATTTCCAATAACTTTAGTTTCCGCACGAATGATATCATTAAAATAATAAATAAGCACCTCCGTAGAATCCGGCGCATATTTTATTTGCCCTGAGATGCTGATTTGAGCAATAACTTGCTGGCAAGTAAGTAGGATGAATAGGAGTAAGCTTACAATTCTCATTCATACAAGATAAGAAATTGTTGAGAAGTTGCATTAATGCGGGATTAAATAAAATCCTGCATATCTGCGGTAAATTGGTGGCATGACTTAAGTGGTGGCACTTTCTTTTTGAAATATTATATGATTATTTCAAATTCAAGTCAAAATACTATAATTAAATAACATTTTAATGTTATACTTTACAAAGTAATACATCTTTATGTGATTTCTAAAATTATGTAATTCGAATCTGTTATAATTAATTTTACCGAATAATATATACAAAAAAATAATATGTTAAATGGTAATTTTATTGAATCTCACGAATATTACATTTCAATATTAAAAATTAGATTAGGTGAAGATATCTATGATTCTGTGTATAAAAAAGTATATACATCTGAGTATTACTCTCAAGTTGTTATTAAATTCAGAAAAATATCTAAGTTCCCAGATTATCTTCAAATAATGTTGATTTCAAACGCTAATTTGAATCAAAAAAACAAACTACATATAAATTTAGATTTGTTAGAAGCAATCATTTTGTTGAAATTTTTAAACGAAAAAATAAATATCGAATACTCAATAGAATCAGAAGAGTCCATAATTGCATTACAAAAAGACATTTTCAACGGATTCGAAAATTGCATTTATTATACATATTAGGTATTTGAATAAAAATCTAGCTTATTTGACTCAATTTAAGCACACTACATTTTAATGTTAGCTAGTTTAAGTAATTTTATTAGCTAATTTTCTTTTATAATATTGATAGCAGATAAATTACTTAAAATTGTATGCAATCCATATTATGAAATATTCCAGAATTTTTACTATTTGGTGTTTTATACTTTTTACTCCAGCATTTTTATCTGCTCAAAATGGAATATTTAGGCTTTTTAATCAAAAAAATGGATTAACAACAAAAAGTATTAAATCAATTGTAAAAGATAAAAACGGACATGTTTGGTTAGGTACAGAAAAGGGATTAGTAAAGTTTGATGGATTGTCTTTTTGCGAAATTGTACCTAATTTTTATAAATATAAATCATCCGAAATTTCTCAAATTAAGATTTGTAATAATATTTTATTTTTAAACTATAGAAATAAAGGTTGTATTACTTACAATCTAAATACTTTTGAATTTAAAGAAATTTCAAAAACACCTATCAATGAGATTGAACCAATTACAGAACATGTATATTATGTTATATCAAATAATGGTTTATTCTATAAGCAAATAAATAATAGAGTATCACCAATATGTTTATTTAATATTGAGTATGGTGCTACATCGATTTCTTTTTTTAAGGGTAATATTTATGTTGTGACAGATATTGGTTTGTTTTGTTTTGACTTTAAAACTAATAAAATTTTAAGTAAGTGTTTAGACTTGCCAATTTCAGTTAATGCTCATTTTTCTATTTCAAATAAATATTTACATCTCATAAATGCTGGTTCAGTATTTCTAATTGATTCAATTACTAATAAAAATAATTACAGTTTACTTCCAGTTAAAAAAAATATACCTGAACAAGTTAATGACTTTATATATGTTAATGATAAGTTTTATTTTTATTTATATAACTACAAAAAACTTGTTAGAGGTGAAGTAATTAATAAAAATGATTCTAGGTATATTTATAATATAAATTCAATAGATAATATACAGTTTAGATGTGTTTTTGTTTATGATACTTTAAACCAATTAATTGCCACAAATCAAGGTTTAATATGGATTTCTAAACATAAGAATGGAATAAAGTCGATTAATGATAATCGATTTTATGATAATATATTAAGAGTAAGGAGATCTATATTAGAATTAAGCAAAGATGAGTTATTGCTGTTCGGTAACCCTTCCGTAATTAAATATAATAGAAATACAAATAATTTCAAATCTCTAATACATAATTGTACATTCTATAATGCTATAAAAATAAAAAACAAAATATATGTAAGTACAAATGATAGAGGTATAGTAAAACTAAAGAATAATTACAGTGATTTTGATGTCGTGTATTGTAAAGGCCCAAAAGATAGGCTTTATCTTGGATTATATTATGATACTTTGAAGAATTTACTTGTAGCTGGTG
Organism: uncultured Sphingobacterium sp.; assembly: GCA_964645385.1. Lineage (GTDB taxonomy): Bacteria > Bacteroidota > Bacteroidia > Sphingobacteriales > Sphingobacteriaceae > CAJBVG01. The sequence goes on along the minus strand of CAZYBY010000082.1, from coordinate 12,750 downwards.
GAAAGAACAATGTGGTTATTCTCAATCCTAATCAAAACGATAAAATTGTTTCAAAATTTTACTTTAAATGTGGATTAATCAAAGTAATAGTTTGGGATAATTTAAATAAAGTATATTGGTTGGGATCAGAAAAATCACTTTTAGGAATAAATGTGGTTGGAGAAATAATTTATAAGTATGATTATTCTGTTTTAGGAACTAATTATACCCTTTCTAATATTTCTGATTTATTGATAATCAATAATGAAAAAAAATTATATATTTCTCAATCGAATGGGGTCTACGTATTAGATCTAAATACACTAAATAATATTTACAAACTTCCCTTTCATGATGAATTAATTGAAAATGCAATAGCGTTGGAAGAAGATAATGATCATAATATTTGGATAGCAACTTATCAAGGATTAATCAAGTATTCTCCTAGAATAAATAAATTATTTCATTTAGATAACAATATTGATCTATTAAACGGAGAATTTAATTACACTTCGTCTGCTAAACTTGCTGATGGAACTTTTATGTTTGGGGGAATTAACGGATATGATGTAATAGATCCTAAAATTATTAATAGATATAATCATAATATATCACCTAAAATAAGTTCAATATTTAAAATTTCAAGAAAAGATACTGTTCAATGTAATATAATAAATAATAAAATTGAATTTAATTCCTCAAATGAAATATTGATAATATATTTGAATAAGCCATTTACAATTAATGATGATTATTATAATACGTACGAATATTCTATAGATAACAATGTATGGGTTAAAATGAATGCATTTCCTCAAATCTTAATTTCTAATTTACCCGATGGGAATCATATATTGAAAATAAGGTCAATTGAAGATTTAATTCATCCCCAAAATACAATTGTTATAAATATCAAATCATATATACCATTTTATAAATCTATAGTATTTGCTTGGAGTATTTTATTTCTATTAACGGTTTTTATATTATTGTTCTTATATGCATTCCGTCGAATTGGTATTGAGAAAAAAATAATAAAAAATCAAATCGCAATGGATTTGCATGATGAAGTAGGAACAGTTTTAACAAGTGCATTATTCTACAGTAGAAAACTAAATGACAACCACCTAACTAATACTTTAGAAAAATCTCTAAATAGTTTAAGGGCATATATTTACTCAATCCGAGATAAAAAAGTTAAAATCATTAACCTTATAGATGATTTATATGAAATGTTGAATTTTTTATCTATAGAATCTGATATTAAGATTAGTTTTAAATACCATGATTTTAAAGATGAAGAAATTAATTCAATATTATTTAGAGATTTAAAACTAACGTTTTATGAAATTATTGCAAATGTTCAAAAGCATTCTTTTTGTACCAGATTCGATGTGTTTTTCACAAAAAAAAATAATAATATTTATTTGACATTTATTGATAATGGTGTATTAACAGACTTGAAAAATTTATATTTTACTGGAAATGGGATAGAAAACATATCTAAAAGAATTAATAAACATAAAGGAGAAGTTAAATTCAATTTAAATGATATAGGCTATGGCCTTAGAATTGAAATTATATTAGGTATCAATAAATGAAAAAATATAAAGTTATAATCATTGAAGACGATTTAAATATTACAGAACATTTAATTAGTAATATTAATTCATCTGATAAGTATGAAGTAATTAAAAATTACACAAACCCAAAGCAATTTCTAAAAGTAAAAAATGAAGAATTTGATATTATATTGTTAGATATAATAATGCCTGAAATGAATGGAATAGATGCGATATTACCTATTTTAGAATGCTATCCTGAAGCTTCCATTATTATGAATACCATTATGGATAATTCTGATTCAATCTTTTCCGCTTTAAAAAAAGGTGTGGTAGGTTATATTGATAAACAATATTTTGAAAAAAGTTATGAAGAAGTATTCGACATCGTTATTAATGGTGGAGCGTATATTACACCTAGAATTGCCAGGAAGGTAGTTAATAGTTTTAATAGTCCTAATATTAGATTAGAAAAATTATCTGAAAGAGAGAATGAAATTGCTAATGCTATTATACAAGGATTATCCTATAAATTAATTGCTGTAAAATTCAATATTTCAATAGATACAGTAAGAATACACATTAAATCTATTTATCGTAAATTAAAAATTAACAGTAAAGGGGAGTTGTTTAGTATTGTAAATAATAACTCTTGAAAATTCTATTACTATTTTAAGTATAACATTATTATGTTCTTAAGTAATAATATTGGATGATATATAGTATGTATTTTTGAGCTGTAGATTTATTCATAAATGCAATGCATAGTACTACATTCGAAGAAATTAAAGAATATTATTTTTGCATATTAAAAGTACGTTTAGGCAAAATAGAATTTGATAGAATACTTAATGATCTAAATGAAGCAGAATTTTATAAATCTATTCAAGATAAGTATGCTTTATTATCCCAGATGCCAAATCATATACACATTATTTCTATTGTTAATAAATATAGAAATTCTACTTCATTTTCAGAAACACATACAAACGAACAATTATTAAGAAGTCTATACTTGCTTTGTAAATTTCAAGAAGAATTGAATGCAGATTTTAAGATTAAATCTGAACCGGAAATGATTAAAACTTTAATGAAGTTATTTTCAGAATACGAATTTTTGAATTATTCTATTAAAGATGATATCTATTAATAGTAATGTTTATGCCTCTCTCAATTTTTCTGCAAACAATATTGTTGTTTATAGTAATGTTCTCGATTCAAAATACTAGATTTCTAATAAAAAGTATTTATACATCGCAATTTTTTATAAGAAGAGGTTTATATTTAATATTATATCTTTTTATATGGATTTTATATAAAAAATTAGATATTTCTAGCCTTTATTTTACTTTTTCAAGTTGGTTTTTTACTCTTTTTATAGCTTTAGGAATAATTATATCAGTAGAGTCTTTGAAACATACTAAGAATTATATTGTGTTAATATTACTATTAATAGGGTATATTTCACACTATAATTATGATACAATACAATTAAATTATTATTCGATTTTTAAATTTATTATAACAATAATTTTTTCAATATTAACTATTTACTTTTTTTCAATAAACATTAAAAATAGAATAGGGATTTTATTAGTAATAATTTCCCTAATCTTATTTTTTATTTCTAAATCGTTCGTCGAAAGTGCATATAAGCAAGTACAATTTCCGTTTTTATTTATTGAATTAGAATTATGGTTATTAATAATTTCATTATTTGTTCGATTCTTTATTAATAATAACCCTAGAGAAGTTATTTCTAATAGTGAAAATAATTTCTTTTACTTAAGTCTATTAACATTCTTTCTTTATTTATTTATTTATATTATAAGTTCGAAAAATATAAATCTCAATGTTAAATCAATATTATTTTATTCAATTCCACTTTTTAGTATAATATCCTATTTTAATATAAAAGATAAATATGATAAAAATGAAAATAAAGGTATTATGATATTTGGAATATTGTTACTTATAGTATTAATTGGAAATTACATAAATTGATATTTATTTATAGTATTTAAAATTAATAACAGGTTCTTTTTATTAACTACTTATTTCAATATTTATTTAGCAACTTAACTCTTTTCGGAATATCAGCATCAACACCGATAATCTTCCGTAGAATCCGGTGCAACTTTATTTGCCATGAAATGCTGATTTGTGCATTTACTTGCTGAGCTGATAGTAGGATAAATAGGAGTAAGGTGGTTATTCTCATATTTATCGTCTTATTTCGAAAATATAATTATTGAAATATTTTATACACCACGGGAGTAGTATATCGTTTTGGAACAGGAACACCATTTTTAATTGCAGGTGAAAATTTCGGCATACTAGATATTACCCTCATTGATTCTTTGTCCATATAATAACTTACACTTTTTATATAATCTACATCTATAACATTCCCAGATTCGTCAATAATATATGTTAGAATAACTTTCCCATCAATTCCATTTTCTCTTTCATATGCTGGGTATCTTGTATTTTGGGCAATGTACATGATTAATTCACTCTCACCGCCAGGGAAACTTGCTTCAATATCAATTTTAGAAATTTCATTTTCAATATCTTCACATGTTTTATTATTTGCTTTCATTATGCTACAAAGAGAATCTTTAAATCTTTTGTATTCAATATTTAAAGGAAATTTTCTGATTGCTTCATTTATAGATAAGTACGCTAATGTATATTTCTTAGTTTGAAAATATTCTACAGCTTTTTTATATTGAAAATCATAATCGATATGTTTATAAAATGGAATCTTAATAATTACATTCGATTTTATTGGTTTACCTTTTTTAATTGCTGTATTCCATTTAGGCATAGCAGAAATAATTCTAAAAGCTTCATCATTATATTCGCTATTATATGTTTTAAGGATTTTTGGATTAACTAAACTACCAGTTACATCAACTTGTACAATAACAGTTACAAAACACTTACTTCCTTTCATTGCTGATTCTGGAAGTATAATATTATCTGAAATAAATTTTGCTAGAGCATACTCGCCCCCTGGGAATGTAGGCTTATCCGTATTTATTATTACTTCTTGTGCATTAGAGTTGTTGTAACAAAACAAAGTAACTATAACCAAGAGAAAGAGATACAGTTTATTCATAAGTATAATTTGTCAAATGGACTCTAATATAATAATTTATTACTATTTCGGGATTCGGGTGGCATGACTTAAGTGGTGCCACCAATAAATTTCAGATTAGTTCTAAACGAAAAAAACCACTCATTTCTGAGTGGTTTCTCGTGATCCCGCTGGGACTCGAACCCAGGACCCCAACATTAAAAGTGTTATGCTCTACCAGCTGAGCTACGAAATCATTTCCTTCCGTAAAAGGTCTGCAAATGTACAATTATTATTATACAATGCAAATGCTAAGCTATAAAAAATGTAAACTTCTTGTTAAAATATTAGTTATCAAGACCTTTTTTTTGTTATCAGTAGCTAGTAACTGTCCGGCCCTTCGGCTCCGCTCAGGGACCGGCCAGCTACCAACTACCATCCTGATCACGATAACTATGGGGACAATCGGGAACCAGTTACGAATTACGAGTTACCAGCTACCAGTTACGAATTACGAGTTACCAGTTACTAAGGACCAAGGACTAACGACTCTACTCTTCGTGTCCCTAGCAATAATCGTCGATCGTTTGAATTCTTTAGTGTCTGTGAACAAACATCTGTAGGTGATGTGTTTCTTACCCAAGCTTGCTCCCGTAGATTCGTGCAATGCTCGCATCTTTGGATTAAAATCGCCTACCCACGATAATTCCACTTCTTTATAGTGATTTGTTTTCTGAACTTCTTTTTGTGCTGAGATAATTAGAGCCGATTCTAGTCCTAATTTCTGGTATGCGGGCTTCACACCCATTATTACTACTCGAAGTCTGTTTATGGTGCCTTTCCAGCGGTGATACGCGAATTTAAGCTTGGCTATTATGTTCGTTTTACCATGCATGTGTTTGATGATCTGGTTCACATCAGGTATACACACCATAAATGCTGCAGGATCGTCGTTCACATAGCCAAACCATATAAAGCGTTCGTCGAGGAAGTCTTTCATTTTGGCTAGGCTCTCCTGAACGGTAATATCATCCATCGGACTAAAATTCTCGTGGAATTGCCAAGCGTTGTTATAAATATTTTGAAAGTCTTTAGAATATTTTTCAAGCTGAGTCATTTTAAAATGCTCAAATCGATAGCCGTCTTTTTTAGCTACCCATTCTGCAATTTTTGAAAATCGCTCGGGCATAGGTTTCGATAAATCTAAATGATTAGATACTTGCTCGAAATAAGTTTTAAAACCGTAACTCTCGAAAAACTCTTGATAATAGGGTGGGTTATAATTCATCCCAATAGCGGGATGCGTAAATCCATAAATTAATAATCCCCAGAAATTATCGTTCTCCCCAAAATTAATTGGTCCATCCATCGCTTCCATACCGTTTTGCTGAAGCCAATTTCTGCAAGTGTCCATCAATAGGATAGAAGCCCTCTTATCATTAATACATTCGAAAAATCCCATTCCGCCGGTTGGCTGATCAAAAGTAAATGCTTTCTTTTCATCAATAAAAGCTGCTACTCTTCCTATAGTCTTTCCGTTTTCATCTTGAAGTATCCATCGAATAGCTTTACCATGCGAATGAAATGAATTAGTTTTAGGGTTGAAAATATTTTCTATTTCAATATCCAGGGGGCGAACATAATGTTCATCATTCTTATAAATATCATCAACCATGTCTAAAAATAATCGACGAGTTGATGGGGAATTTACTTCAATAATTTTCATAGAATTATACTTCTGCTTTTCGTTCTAAGTCTATAAACTGATATTCATATTGATGTTTTTCGTCTTTTTGATGTTGTTCTGTTGAAATTACTTTCCATACTTCTTCATCAATATTTGGGAAATGTGTATCTGCTTCTAAACTAACATCAACAAGAGTTAAATAGATTTTATCGGCAATAGACATTGCTTGTTCGTAAATACTACCTCCACCAATAATAAATACATCTTTGCCTTCAGCTACAGTTATCGCATCTTGAAGATTATGAACCAAAAGGCATCCTTCAATTTTCAAATCTTTATTTTGGGATATGATGATATTTAATCTATTCGGTAATGGCCTGCCAATAGAATCGTAGGTTTTACGACCCATTATTATCGGGTGACCAGAAGTAATTGCTTTAAAGCGCTTCAAATCGTTTGGTAAATGCCACAACAGCGCATTGTCTTTACCAATACCACCTTGTTTGTCTGTTGCTACGATTATTGCAATCATGAATAATTTGTTAATTTGTTAATGCGTTAATATGTTAATAGGTTAATATGTTAACATATTAAACCGCAACTGCTGCTTTAATATGTGGATGTGGATCATATCCTTCTAATGTGAAGTCTTCAAATTTAAAATCGAAGATATTCTTAACTTCTGGATTGATTTTCATTGTAGGCAAGGGGCGAAGCTCTCTACTCAATTGCAATTTAGTTTGTTCTAAATGATTTAAGTACAAATGAGCATCTCCTAAAGTATGCACAAACTCTCCGTATTCTAATCCACACACTTGAGCCACCATCATTGTTAATAAAGCATAAGATGCGATGTTAAATGGAACTCCTAAAAAGATGTCTGCACTTCGTTGATAAAGTTGACAAGATAATTTTCCGTCCGCTACATAGAATTGAAAGAAGGCATGACAAGGAGGGAGGGCCATGTTTTCAATTTCGGCAACGTTCCATGCACTAACAATTAAGCGACGAGAATCTGGATTCTTCTTAATTTGCTCTATAACTTGAGTAATCTGATCAACAGTTTTGCCATCGGCTCCTTTCCAAGATCTCCATTGTGATCCGTAAACCGGACCGAGATTACCTTGCTCATCTGCCCACTCGTCCCAGATGCTTACACCATTTTCTTTTAGGTATTGAATATTCGTCTCACCCTTCAAAAACCAAATCAATTCATGTATAATTGATCGTAGGTGTAGCTTTTTCGTCGTCACCATGGGGAACCCATCTTTCAAATTAAAACGCATCTGATAACCAAAAACACTAATTGTTCCTGTTCCTGTTCTATCGTGTTTCTCTACCCCATGGTCGAGAACGTGTTGCATTAGTTCGTGATACTGTAACATAGTTGAAAGTATTTAGTACCGATAGCTATCGGGATTAGTATTGAGTAAAGTATTGAGTAAAGTATTGAGTTTTTTTACCCATTACTCATTACCCACTACTCACTACCCATTCAACACAAAGAAAATAAATGTAACTTTGTAATCCTATACTTGTTGAAAAAGGATGATTGGCTTCCCAAATGCAAAAATTAACATTGGTTTAAACGTTGTAGAAAAGCGTTCTGATGGGTTTCATAACTTGGAATCTGTTTTTTACCCTGTTAATATCTTCGACAGTTTGGAAATTATTGAGGCCAAAGAAATGAGTTTTCATTCCTACGGCTTGAATATTCCTGGGGCTGGTTCAGATAATATTTGTGTGAAGGCTTTCGAATTGATGAAACATCATATCGGAATTCCCAACCTAGAAATCCATTTATTGAAAAATATTCCATTTGGTGCCGGACTAGGCGGTGGTTCTGCGGATGGAGCTTGGATACTGAAAATGATCAATGAGAAATTCGAGCTTAATCTTTCGGATTCAGATCTTGAAGTTTTTGCTGCTCAGTTGGGCAGCGATTGTCCGTTCTTCATTAAAAATTCGGCTCAATATGCGAGTGGTAGAGGCGAAATCTTAACGCCAATCGACTTAGACCTTCATAAATATAGTTTTGCGCTTATAAAGCCTAATTTTAGCATTAGTACGAAAGAGGCATTTTCGGGGTTAAAGCCTATGCCCTCTAATCAGGATTTGGTAGAGATTCTAAAATCCCCAGTGGAGAGTTGGAGAGGAGTTGTGAAAAATGATTTTGAACTTTCAGTATTCTCAAAATATCCAGTACTCGAAAAAATCAAAAACGACCTTTACAATTTTGGGGCAAAATATGCTTCGATGAGTGGAAGTGGTTCCACCATGTTTGGAATTTTTGAACCCGAACTTAAGGGTACAATAGAGGAGTACCCTGAGGCAAAAATTTACTGGGTGTAAATTTTTTTAATCCTCACTTAACCATTCCTTATCCACCTCCTCCAATACGCTATTTTCAATTTCCCCATTCTCTGATTTCGACTTCGGGGCTCCCCATAATAATCCGACAATTAGTCCGATTATAAAAACAGTGATAATGAGCAATAATTTTGAAATACTAAAATCCATCCATAAAAATTTCATTTGTATAGGCTCAGAATTTTGAAAAAGGAGTAGAGTCAAGCTGGCAGTTAGCAAAATCGTGAAGAATGTTTTTATTTTCATGTTGCAACGTTTATTTATGGTTTAAATAAAGTAATGTAAAGTGCTGATTATTAATAATATGATATTTTAACTAATTTTTAATGCTAATTTTTTTAGTTTTATTTTTTGTTTTTGATAAACTTATACTTTAGTTAACTAAGTATAAATATATTGATTATCAGTTGATTAAATTTAAGTAGTTAAATGAAATTTTTGTTGAAAAGTGAATTTTTAAGTGAAGATAAACCCTCTTTTTCAATCTTGTGGCCACCTTTGTAAGTTATGACATTGTGTCGAAATTGGAGATCTGCTAAAGTCTGATAATACTGTACTAATCGCTCTTGTTTGATAAACTCATCTTCCGAACCAAGGACTAAAGTAGTGTTGCACTCGTTATATTTCTGTGCCATATTGACATCAGTCTCTATAGGCAGCCCTGCACCCCATATCACCAAGTTTTCTACTTTTCTTTGGGTATATTGGTACCATCTACAGGCCACTGCTGCCCCCTGAGAGAAGCCAATTAGGTGCAATTTTTTGGTCCCATTTGGGTCTGTTTCGGACAGTAAATTATCTACTAAATGGAGCTGATCTTGGATCTCATTTTCCCGATTTTCTTTGGTCATCCAACTTGCCCCCACCCTACCATCGAAGCCTTTTAAGTAGAATTTTGAGAGCCCTTCTGGGGCTAAAATCAAGCTTTTTTCAGGATTGAATTCCTCAAAATTCAATAAAAAATAATAGGCACTTTGCCCATAACCGTGGAACAATATCCACACATTTTCGATTAGTTCAGGGTCAGTTTGCCTGCTAAAATAACGGCTTGTACGAGGGGTTTGGAAGGTGGTTTCTTTGATCATGGTATCGGGTATCGGGATTATGAATTATGAATTATGAATTACGTCCAGTATCCAATGTCCAGTGTCTAATGTCCAATGTCCAGAATCTAATATCTAATATCTCAATACTTACTTTCTATTGAAATACGTCTTCACAAACGGATAAATGAACACAGCAACTAGAATAATAGCAGCTCCTTGGTAGAATCCTGCGGTCATTAATTCCTTTTTACCGAATATAATAACTGCTAAAATGATGCCGTAAACTGGTTCTAAATTCGTAGTTAAAACAACTGTATAGGCAGAAAGTTCTTTCATTACTGCTACTCCCATTACATAAGCCAAGGCTGTACAGATGGTCCCGAGAACTATAAAATACATTAAATCTGAGCTCGAAATATGCATTTGATAAGGGTGTTGACTATTGGTTAGTAGCATATAAATGCTAATGCCTATGAATCCACCAAGCATTTCATATTTACCAATAGTGCTGGCTTTTAAGCCTTTAACTTCTATTTCATTAAGAATGGTAAAAATTGTTGCGAATAATGATGCTAACAAGCCGAAAATAATTCCTTCGGTGTATTTTGTTTCAAAGCTGAAAATGAGGACAATACCTATAATAATAATAAAACCTATAATAAGATCTACGATAGATATTCTCTTACTTTTGTTGAATATTGGGCTTAAAAAACTCGTAAATAAGGCTGAAGAAGATAAGCAAACTAGCGCTACAGAGATGGTAGAAGTTTTAATCGAATGATAAAAAAAGAACCAATGTAGGGCTACAATTCCTCCGATTCCCAATAGTTTTAACCTTCGTTTGTGGGTTAAAAGTGAATCAGATTTAACGAAAAAATACTCGTAAGCGAACAAACTTATGCTTGCAATTAGCATGCGATACCATACCAATTCGTAAGCCGAAACAGTAATTAATGCGCCAAATATTGCGGTAAATCCCCAGATAAATACCGTAATATGAAGTAATAAAAGGTTTCTATTTAGGTGCAATTTTTAAGAGATATAGTCCGTAAATTCCAAATATAATGTTCGGAATCCATACTGAAACTGCTGGATGCATTCCGCCTTTTAATGCAAATGTTGTAGTGAACTGCATTAACATGATATATGCAAAACTACTGCCAATACCAATTCCCAATTGAGCTCCAACGCCACCACGAACCTTTCTTGAGCATAAGGAAACAGCAATTAATATCAGAATGAAGGTTGCAAATGGCATCGAATATCGTTTATAATATTCTACATCATAGGCTTCTAATCCACTTGCGCCTCTTTTCCTTTCTCGAGCGATGTACTCTTTTAGCTCTGGAGTTGTTAAAGATCCAATACTATTATCCTTACGTTCGAAATCGCTCGGACTCATGGCTAAAACTGTGTCTTTTGTTTCGCCTCGTTCTAAGGATTCATGTAAACCATTGATTCTCTTTACGGAATAAGCTAATATCTGCCAATTCTTTTTGGTAGAATCCCATCGAATTTGATCCGACATTAATTTGTAAACCAGATCTTTACCGTGGAATTTCTCTAAGGTAAATCGGAATCCCATACCATCTTGGTTGTTGTAACTCTCCATATAAGCATAGGTAGAATCATCAAGTTGCATATGGATATTTCGTTCTTTATAAACGAATTTATTGTTGATAAAGGTGTTTTCGAATTGAATTCTAACCTTATTAGAGTTCGGAATGGTGAACGAATTGAAGAAAAAACTTAAGATGGAAAGGAATAATGAGGTAACAAAATAGGGGTATAATAACCTTCTGAAACTAACTCCTCCACTTAATATTGCCACAATTTCTGTGTTATTTGCCATTCTGGAAGTGAAGAAAATTGCAGCAATAAATATTAAAAGTGGACTTAATAATCCAACATAATATGGAATAAAGTTGAAGTAATAGTCGAATACTATCGCCTTAAATGGGGCATTTGTTCTTAAAAAATCATCAACCTTTTCAGAAATATCAAATACTACTGCAATAGCAATAAATATGGCCATAGTAAAGAAAAACGTCCCAAGGAACTTCTTTATAATGTACCAATCGATTATTCCTAATTTGTATTTAAAATTCTGCATCTATATAAATATATGCTTTTAAAGTCTTTGTCCTAATTTCTTCACCATCACATCTTTCCAGCTTGCAAAATCTCCTTCGATGATATGTTTTCTAGCTTCTTTTACCAACCATAAATAGAAATGTAAATTATGCAAGGTTGCAATTTGAGCGGCTAATATTTCTTTTGAGATAACTAAATGTCGTAAATACGCTTTAGAATACTGAAGATCAGAATATAAATCGCTATTAGGATCGATCGGACTAAAGTCGTTTTTCCACTTTTCGTTTTTAATATTGATGAAACCCTCCGAAGTGAAAAGCATACCATTTCTAGCATTTCGGGTAGGCATTACACAGTCGAACATATCGATTCCTAAAGCAATACACTCTAAAATATTTTGAGGAGTACCAACACCCATTAAGTAACGAGGTTTGTCTTTAGGAAGTATATTCGTCACAATTTCAGTCATTTCATACATTTCCTCTGCAGGTTCGCCTACAGATAATCCTCCAATGGCATTTCCTTCTCTGCCAAATGAAGCGATGGCTTCTGCCGATTGGATTCTTAAATCTTTATAGGTACTTCCTTGAACTATAGGAAATAAGGTTTGATCATATCCATATTTAGGCTGCGTTTCATCGAATCGATCACAACATCTTTTTAGCCAACGATGTGTCATTTCCATGGAACGCTTTGCATAACGATAATCGCATGGATAGGGAGTACACTCATCAAACGCCATGATAATGTCGGCACCAATTACTCTTTGAATATCCATCACATTCTCGGGTGTAAAAAGATGTTTAGCACCATCAATATGAGAACGAAAAGTAACACCTTCTTCTTTAATTTTACGAACACCTGAGAGAGAATACACTTGATATCCACCGCTATCTGTAAGAATGGGAGCATCCCAGTTATTGAATTTAT
>CAZYBY010000081.1:0-1739 GCA_964645385.1 uncultured Sphingobacterium sp. | reverse complement strand
ATAAACAGTTGTTCCGTTTCCAAAGTTTAAAGAATAGATTAATTCTGTTCTTGGGTTTACCTTATAGTGTGCTGCTGCTCCAAGTTTTATATTCTTTGTGTTGTAATCTACAATGTCTTTTTCCCAATACCCGTTTCTATGCCAGATCTTCAATCCTGGGAATGATCTTCTCGAAGATTTTGTTACTGCATTGTTTCCTCTTGGATCGAAATTTTCGTCACCGTATCTATTAACCGCATCATATCCACCTGGATTATTTGTGCCAACTAATGATTGAGGAGTTGCATCATCATTTGTTGCTTCCCAATCATATGCTTTCATGTAGTATAGATTTATTTTGTAGGCAAATTTATCTTCGCCCGCTTTATTCTTAAATACTTGAGCATATCTGATAGCTGTTTCAAACAAACCTCTTTCACCAACTTTCGACATTACTGTTAATCCTGGACTATTAAATGGATTTCTAGTTTGCATACTGATAACTCCATTAAATGCATTGGGTCCGTAAAATGCTGAACTCGCACCAACCACTAAATCCACCTTTTGAACATCTAATTCTGATGACCCTAAAAAGTTTCCTAAAGAAAAGTTTAATCCTGGTGCTTGATTATCTACACCATCAATTAATTGTAAGGACCTTACTGGAGATGTACTGTTGAAACCTCTAGTGTTTATTACCTTAAAGCCAATACTTGCTGATGTTAAATCAACTCCTTTAAGTTGACCTAATCCTTCATAAAAATTCGACGCTGAAGTTTGTTTTATTGAAATTAAATCCATCGACTCTACTGTCAATGGTGCTTCTTTTTGTTTTTCTGTTAATCGAGATGATTGTACAGTAACTTCTTTACTTGTTACAATAACTTCCGATAAATATACATCGATGTTTGTTTTCGTTTTCGAAATTTGAATTTCAACTTTTTCATATCCTAAGTACGAAACCACTAAAGTTTTAGGTGATGATAAATCTACATTCAACGTAAATTTTCCATCGAAATCTGTATTAGCACCAATGGTAGAACCTTTAATGCTTACCGTTGCAGAATACAATACTTGTTTCGTGTTTTTATCTCTAACCGTACCGGTTACTTTTTCTAATTGTGCAAAAGTTTGAATGCTAATGCCTAAAAAAAGAAGTGTTAATAGAGTAATTAGTTTAGTTGGGTGGGAGTAAAATTTCATGTATAATTTCATTTAACCAATTCTAAGATAAGAAATGAATTGATTAAATGAAATTGTGAGGTTTTTTTATCAGCTTATTCGCCTTCAAATGCTCTTAGAACTTAAAGGCATTCCAACCTTGAGCGGTTATATTATGTTGATTTCCTGACTTACTTATCAATTGTGCACCTTCAGATGCTTGTGTAATATGGCCAATGATACTTATATCAGGATTATTTTTGATTTTGTCGAAATCGCCTTGTTTTATCGTGAATAATAATTCATAATCTTCACCCCCGCTTAATGCACAAACTGTAGGATCTAAATTAAAAGATCTGGCAGATTCATAAGTCATCGGGTCGATTGGAATTTTTTCTTCATAAATATTTACACCAACATTTGAAGATTTACATAAATGCAAAATTTCAGATGCTAATCCATCCGATACATCTATCATTGAAGTTGGAACAATATTTCTATCCTGAAACAAATCGATAATATCTTTTCTAGCTTCCGGTTTTAATTGTCGTTCAACTATGTAATCGTAGCCTTCTAAATCGGGTTGAATTTGAGGATTA
>CAZYBY010000080.1:0-5027 GCA_964645385.1 uncultured Sphingobacterium sp. | reverse complement strand
ATTATAAAAACTAACGTTACCACCAGTTACAGGAGTTTGGAATTTAGTACAAGCAGAACCCATTCCTTTAATAGCACTCACAAATTGCCAGTATACTTCTGGATTGTATGGATTACCAAAGTTTAAGCAGTTTGTAATCGCCACAGGCTCTCCGCCGGTGCATGTGATATTACGAGCAGCTTCAGCTACTGCAATTGCACAACCAATTTCAGGATCAGCATAAACATATCTTGAATTACAATCTACTGTTAAGTTAATTGCTTTGTCAGTTCCTTTAATATTCACTACCGCAGAGTCTGATGGTGCGTTAGTCGACATATTAGCCGTACCAACCATAGAATCATATTGATTTATAACCCAACGCTTAGACGCTATGTTTGGGTGATTCACAAGATGCATAGCTACAGCTTTTAAATCTGCTGGCTCTTTTACAGAATCAATATTGAATTTTTTGTTTTCTGAAAAATAAGCAGGCTCTTTGTATTCTCTATGATATACAGGAGCACCACCACCTAATACTAAATCTTCAGCAGGCACATCAGCAACTAATTCGCCATCCATATAGTAATGTAAACGCTTTGTGTCCGTAACCTCACCTATAATTGCACAATTTAGATCCCATTTCTCAAATACTGCTTCTACGTCTTTCTCTCTACCTTTTTGAACAACAATTAACATGCGCTCTTGAGATTCAGAAAGTAGGATTTCGTACGGCTTCATATTAGCTTGACGAGTTGGTACTTTATCTAAATAAATTACCATACCATGTTCACCTTTAGCCGACATTTCAGAGTTTGAGCAGATAATACCTGCCGCACCCATATCCTGCATACCTATTACGGCACCAGTTTTAATTACTTCTAATGTTGCTTCTAATAATAATTTTTCTTGGAAAGGATCACCCACTTGAACTGCAGGTAAATCATTAACTGAGTCTTCAGTAATATCTTTTGAAGCGAAAGCAGCACCATGAATACCATCCTTACCTGTAGCAGAACCTACAATGTAAACAGGGTTGCCAACTCCGTAAGAAGTTGCTGAAATCATTTCACCAACATTGATAATACCAGCCGACATTGCATTTACCAATGGATTGATATTATAACATTCGTCGAAGAATACTTCACCACCAACGGTTGGTATACCGAAAGCATTTCCGTAATCTCCAATACCTTTCACTACACCCTTAATTAACCACTTTGTACGTTCTTGATTAATATCACCAAAACGTAAAGAGTTCAACTGTGCGATTGGTCGAGCACCCATTGTGAAAATATCTCTGTTAATACCACCAACACCAGTCGCAGCTCCTTGATAAGGTTCTAAGGCTGATGGATGGTTATGCGATTCGATTTTAAACGCACATGCAATACCATCTCCAATATCAACTAGTCCGGCATTCTCTTCACCTGCTTTTGCAAGCATACGAGGACCGTCCTTCGGTAATGTTTTCAACCAAACGATTGAATTTTTGTATGAACAATGCTCACTCCACATCACTGAGAAAATACTCAATTCTGTAAAATTTGGTGTTCTACCTAAAATTTCTTTGATTTTTTCAAACTCTTCTGGTAATAAACCAAGTTCGCGAGCTGTTTCTAGGGTTGTTAATTGCGTATTTTCCAAGACAATCTTTTTTATTGACGCAAAATTAACATTTTGATTGTTTATTACCTTATTTGTTGATAAATCTGATTGATTTTAACATTCTCTTCGCTAAAGCCTTAAGAATAGAGCTTATTCTAGATAACGTTTTGTGTTTTCTGTAGGAAACTTGGTAGTATTCTTGAATTTCACCTCCTAATTTCGACTTATACATGGCGATGGAAGGAATATTGGCACCTAATAGATCAGCTCTCTTAATTCCTTTTTCTCTGAAATATCTAAAAGCTTGGTCGTATAAATATGCTTGTCCACCACTTTCTTCTTTACCTCCCATGGTCGCTATTAAGTATGCTTGCTCCTTGTCAAATAAATAAAGAGAAGATCCAATACGCTGGTTATTTTGTACAAGTTCAAATATGATTGCAGATCCAGCTTTTAGTAAGCTTTCAAACCAAACAGAAAACTTTTCAGCATGTCTTTTCCCTAGGCCATATTTTAACATATCCTTTACTTGTTCTGTAATAATGTCGGAATGACTCGTGTGTGGTTTAACAAGAAGTTGGTGTGTATGTGCTTTCTTTAAAGAACGTTTTACATTTTCAGAATACTTCGGGAAATCGACTAAATTAACTACACTAGTTTTTCGCTTAACATATTCGAAACCCTTATTAGTAAAGGGACTTATATCTTCAACATAAGGGGCAAATTTAATATCAATACTTGTGAAATCACTTTTCAATTCTTGAATTAATTCGCTCCAAGATTTTTGGAAATTTTCTTCTGAAAACTTATCACTTAACCGTATAGCCTGATAAAAGAAATGAGTTGTTAAAGATGCATTTCTACCAGAATGCAAAATCGGAAATGAAATAAGTTCATTTGAAGAATCGTATACAACATACCAAGTTAGATTTTTTTGATATGTTGAAGAAATAATATCAACAAATTCAGGAGAGTTGAATAACATATTCTCTGAAATAGGATGATTTTGCAACCATTGTTGATGATTGAATTTCTTAATTTCCATTACGCTATAGTCACCTTTTTTTGTTCAAGTTTATATAAAATCAAAATACATGAAACCACGTATACTCCAGCAAAGACTAACTTAACGATATTATTTTCGAAATATTCTGAAGCAAAATAAAATGGGAACATTAGAACAGCCGCGATAAAGAAAATCTTGTATAAATACCAAAAAGGCAATACATCAATCATTCTTACTCCTAAAATACTCTTAGAAATAAACGTACATATATAAACATATATAGTGTTTGTAATAAGGTGAGCAATACTAGCTCCAATCAATCCGTATTGTTTAACCAAGAAGTAAGTTAATACTACATGAAACACCAATTCTAATCCTTGAATTATGCTAATATATCTGGTCTTTCCTGTTATTAAAAATACATCGTGATAACTACTAAAACGATAGAAAAAAGTCGCAGAGTATATCACAAAAAACACTGCACTACTTTCATAAAATGACCCAAACGCCAGATTAATCAATGATGGAGCCCAAGATATTAATGCAAGTACAATCGGAAATAATATTAACACCACTTCCTTTTGATATCTTTTTCTGATTTCTAAAAATCCCTTGATGTTGTTGTTATTATACTCCTTCATCATGTATGGAAATGCAATAGCGGAGAATGATGTGTAGAATACGGTAATTAACGGGATCTCGAAATTACCATTGCTTATTCTGGCAAGGCTAATAGGGTCCTTAAAAATCAAACTAAGCATTAATTTATCGGCATGCGACATTATAATACCGAAAAACAAGCCAATTCCAATGGGTAAACCATAAGCCCAAATTTGCTTGAGTAAATCTAAATGAAACTGAAATTTTTCTTCCCAGAAAACTCGTTGTATGTAGATATTATTAAATAAACTTGGTAAAGCACCTAAAACTCCAAGAATTAATAAATAATGAATCAAGGAAGCTTTTATTGTATATGCAATGAATAACAAAGCAAATTTAATAGTAAGTATGGTTAGTGTATTTAAAAAGTAAACACCTACCCTCTTCATACTCAAGAATATATTAAGGTCTACACTTTGGAAAATACCAGGAATAATTAATAAAATAACCCAAAAACTATACTTATTCCAATCAAGCATTTCGCTCGCATTACCCCAAATAATTTGGTAGGCGTATAACCCAAGAACAATAAATAATGTACTTAACAAAAGCCCAATGCGTAATGCATTGATATAATTATAGGCTTGTTGAGCAGTTGAAGATTTTGTTAGGTAATAATAGATTGATTGAGCAAAACCAAAGGAACCTAATGATATCGCAATACTTGTTATCATCAAAATATATCTAAAATACCCATATTCATTAGGTATTAGAACATGTGAAAGTAATGCAATACTGAGGAAGTTAAATATACTGATAAGACTATTTCCAAGATATAATTGGAACGACTCTTTGTTATGGGTAAATTTCTCTTTAATTAATTTTATCACGCCTTAAAGTTAGCATAAAAGTATAAATGCTGAAATTAGAATCAATTTTAGACTTTTTTGAAAAATCGCATACGTTTTCAACACAATATGGATAAAATTTTACCTTATTTTACAAAAAACACTTAAAAATTTGAGATGATTTCCTATTTTTGCGTATACTTTTTCTAAAATCCATAAAAAATCATGACTTCAATCCGTTTCAAAGCACTAGATGTCGTTCAAAGCAGAAAAGACATCGTTGTAAAAACTCCATCGAACAGAATTTCTGATTTCTACGCAGTAAATGTGTTCGACAAAGCAAAAATGAAGCAATATCTTTCTAAAGATGCTTTAAATGCTGTAGAGGAAAGTATTAACAATGGTAAAACCATTGATCGTTCTGTTTCGGATCAAATAGCTTCAGCTATGAAAGCTTGGGCTATTGAAAAAGGAGCTACACATTATACCCATTGGTTTCAACCATTAACAGGTAGCACAGCAGAAAAACACGATTCGTTTTTCGAACCAACATCGGATGGCCGTGCTTTAGAAAAGTTTTCAGGCGATGCATTAGTTCAACAAGAGCCGGATGCGTCATCATTTCCTAACGGAGGAATTCGTAACACATTTGAAGCAAGAGGTTACACAGCATGGGATCCATCATCACCTGCCTTCATACTCGGTGCCACACTGAGCATTCCTACAATTTTTGTTTCCTACACCGGTGAAGCACTCGACAATAAAACTCCTCTTCTTAAGGCATTGCACGCTGTAGATAAGGCAGCCGTGGACGTTTGCCAGTATTTTGATAAAGATGTCACAAAGGTAGTTGCCACCCTGGGTGTTGAGCAGGAATACTTCCTCATTGACGAGGCTCTTTATAATGCCCGTCCCGACATCGTTTTGACCGGCCGCTCACTGATGGGTCATGCTTCGGCAAAGGATCAGCAGCTCGAGGACCACTA
>CAZYBY010000079.1:0-1857 GCA_964645385.1 uncultured Sphingobacterium sp. | reverse complement strand
AGTATCTGTCCAATGTTCTGTACCCTCAGCGTTTCTATAGAAACCAGCACCTATATTGAATACTCGTTTTGTTCCTACATAAGTACCAACTCTGTATGGTAATACATTCGACTCTTGATCTAAGAATTGATAATCTACATATCCACCAACTGCCGATTTACCTGTATTGCGCTCTACAGCAATGTTTGGTGCAGTGGCCATAGCAGTGTTTGTTGCAAATGGTTTATTCAAATGAAATTGGTAGCCTAATTTACCTGCTCTACCTTTAATATACATACCATATTGACGAGCAAATTGATCTGAGTTATCAATAGTTGGCCAGTTGAAGATTGGAGCATCTATAGTTAAAAAGTTTAATGTTGACGCACTAGTCATTCTCGATAAACCATTCCAGTAATGCAAACCTGCTCCAGCATATAAACTGAATTTAGAAGCTGATCCATCAGCCTTTTTAGCCGGAATTACAGCGTATTCATTATAAGCATCGTGAAAAAACAAAGATGGCTTCTTACCCGGACCATTTCCACCTGTAGTAGCTGTACCGCCAGCAATACCACCATTTAAGAAAGTTTGGTTATTGATACCTACGTTAGTAACGATTAAGTACCTTGGACTAATTTGAGCTAGGGCCAATAATCTTAAACGGCGAGCACCAATATCCCATGTTTTAGATTCCGCATTACCATTGATTAATGTTCCAGGATTGTTATCGATAGAACGCATCCAAATCTGATTCCAGAAAATAAAGCGGATAGTTTTTGTTCCTTCTTTGTCGATATTAACTTTCATTCCGGTTCCATAATCAGCTGAACCTTGTGAATACGACTTGGTGTAAAGAAGGCTAACACCTAATAAAGTCATTAGTAATAGTTTCTTTTTCATATTAATTGGGTTTTTAGGGTTGTTCTTTTCGCGACTAAGAACAGAATCTAATTTCCCAATGTGAGGCTCAAAAAAGAAATATGGTATACATAAGTGTTAATTATCTATCTTTAAACCGCTCCCATTTAATCAGCATGTACTTATCCCCTAATTCTGTTAACATCATTCCAGCCCCTTTTAAGTTGGTTTGATTGGCAACATAGTCCTGAAATTCCTGATGCTTAAATATTTTATAAGTAGGATGATATTCTTGAATAGTAGGCCGAACCTTAATATATTGCTTTACCCAGTTCATTACCGATACATGACTAACACCTAAAATTCTTTCAATTTCTCGGTACGACACCCCTTCTAGGTATAGTTGCAAGGCTTTCGTAACGTAGTAATTATCTACTTTTTTTCCTTCTTTCTGAACAGTGAAATGGTATCCACAAGCCTTACAAGTAAAGCGTTGACGTTCTTTAACAATGCCACTTTTTACATAATTTTCCGACTGGCATTTTGGGCAATATATCTGATTCGACATATGTATATACTAAATTTGCATAAATATACTAATTTAGCGAGATATATAACAAATTCTTCTCTTTCTAAACTTTTTTAAAAAAACATTTGTCCATGCGATAAAATTTCAGATATTTGCAAACTCTAAAATAATTAATAGAACATAATAATATCGTCATGTCAAAGATTTGTGATTTAACAGGAAAAGCTGCGATGGTTGGTAATAACGTTTCAAATTCGAACCGTAAGACCAAAAGAAGATTTTATCCTAACTTGAAAACGAAGAGATTTTATATCCCTGAAGAAGATTCATGGATTACATTAAAGGTTTCTACGTCGGCTTTGAAAACAATTGATAAAAATGGAATCACTGCTGTTATTAACAAATTCGTTAAAAACGGTAAGATTTAATTTATAAGGAAGTAAAGAAATGGCAAAGAAAGGCAATAGAGTTCAGGTCATCTTAGAATG
>CAZYBY010000078.1:0-5885 GCA_964645385.1 uncultured Sphingobacterium sp. | reverse complement strand
TCCACACTTAAATCAATATTCACATAGCCCTTCTCCCCTGTTGCTACAACAGCTACAGGTCTTTTCAATTGTTTGAAATGTGTATTGTCTATTTGTCCACCTTCATCTAAAACTAAAGCTGGTTTAATCTTGTTTTCTTCGAACCACTGACTAATCATTTTTGCACCACGTCTGCCCGATACTTCTTCATCATGTCCGAAAGAAAGATAAATTGTACGTTTAGGTTTGAAATTTTTTCGAAGTAAATTTTCAACAGATTCCAAAATTGCAATTACAGCAACTTTATCATCTGCGGCTCCTCTACCCCAAATAGTGTCGTTTAATATTGCACCACTAAAAGCTGACACTTTCCATAAATTTTCAGAAGCAGATTCTACAGGTACTACATCCATATGAGCCATTAATACATAGGGTGCAAGCGTAGTATCTGAGCCTTTCCAAGTATATAGGTAACTGTATTTCCCAAAGGTCATTCTATTCAATTTAGAATGGATAAGTGGATAAGATTCTTCTAAAAATTCTCTAAATAATTCAAATTGTGGTGTATCTATTGGAAGCGTATCTCCAAACGATATCGTTTTAATCTGAATCGCTTTACTTAAACGCAGTGCAGCATTTTTACTCGTATCTTCTTTATATGTTGAAGGATAAACCGGAATGCTAGAGGGAGCACGAAATGTGTTTATCAATAAATATATAACTAGCAATAATAGCCCAAATAAGGCTAGCTTAAGAATTGTTCTTACCATCAGTTTAGTTTATAAAACTAAGATAAGGAATTAGCTATTGATTATTGATACTTAAATGAGCAGAAGATAAAATTCTGAATAGCTTTAGATGGTGTTTCATGATCAAATCTCTTACACTCTATATTTTTGAATCCAACTTTCTCGAATTTATTCTTCATCGATAGCTCATCATATTGCTGTACCTCTAATCCACTGCATTTATGTGGCCCATCAACAGAAAATGTTGCAATAATGATATTTTCCGCATATTTTGAAACCATTTGTATATAACCTTCCACTTCATTTTCTTGCGTTAAAAAGTGAAATGCTGCTCGATCATGCCATAAATTATATTTCTCCAATGGTTGAAATTCATTGATATCAGCCACGATCCATTTAACCTTTTCAGCTTTTTCGCCAAGTCTCTCTTTTGCTCTTTCTATTGATTTTGAAGATATGTCTAACACAGAAATATTGGTATAACCTAAATTTAATAAGTGATCTACCAATTTACTATCACCTCCGCCTATGTCAATTATTCTAGAGTCTAAGGGTAAATGAAACGAATTAATAAAGTCAATTGAACTTTGAGGAACTTCTTGCGTCCAGCTAACCTGATTAGGTTGCTTTGTTTCGTAAACAGTTTCCCAATGATTTTTTAATGTTGTTGTCATTGTACAAAGGTAACATCCTTCAAAATGATAGTTTGTGATGTAAATCACATCATTTTTAATCAATTGATTAAATTATTTGATTAATTAAAACAAATAGCCTAATATTGAGGCACATAATCTCAAATATGGCCTTAAAAGCAGAAAAAAGTATAGATAATACAACTGAAGAAAAGATAAAATCTGCAGCGAGGATTGTATTTCAAAAAAAAGGATATTCTGCTACAAGAACTAGGGATATTGCAGAGGAGGCGAATATCAATTTAGCATTATTGAACTATTATTTTAGGAGCAAAGAGAATCTATTTCAGGTTGTGATGTTGGAAACAATGAGAGATTTTTTTCAATCATTAACCGATGTATTTAATGATGAGACTACTAGTTTCGAGGTAAAAATTGAGCAATTAGCAGATCGATATATTGATGTATTATTAGCTAATCCCGACATCCCTGTATTTGTATTATGCGAATTGAGAAATCAACCACAAGAGTTATTGTCGAAAATTGGAGTAAAACAATTGCTGATGAATTCCATGTTCTTGAAACAATTTCATCAAGGAATAATCGAAAAGAAAATAAAACAAATCAACCCAATGCACTTCATTATGAATTTAATGGGAATGATTGTATTTCCATTCATTGCAGAGCCAATGTTGAAAGGTATAGGAGATATATCCGACGAGCAGTTCCAACAACTTATGCAAGAAAGAAAAGCGTTAATCCCAAGATGGATTTTAGGTGCATTAAAAAACAACTAATATGAATATGAAAATTTATTCAAAACTAATTTTTATTGCTACTTCATTAGTAGTAATGGCTGGATGTACAAAACAGCAACATACATTTGACGCTTCAGGTTCATTTGAAGCAGTGGAAACAATGATATCTTCAGAAGTTGCAGGTACACTAAAAACATTTAATATTGAAGAGGGCCAATCGATAGATTCAGGAGTAATAATTGGATACATTGATAGCACTCAACTTTATCTAAAGAAGAAACAATTAATAAGCCAGATTAAAGCAGTAAAAAGCAGAACACCTAATGTAGGAGTACAATTAGCTACATTACAAGAACAGTTAAGTACAGCAGAACGTGAAAAAAATAGAATTACAAACTTATTAAAAGCTGGAGCAGGAACGACTAAACAATTAGATGATATAAATTCATCGATTGCCCTTATCAAAAAACAAATCGAAGCACAAACATCAACATTAGAAATTTCTAAAGATGGATTATCTAAAGATGCGAGTACATTAGAAATACAAGTTGAACAATTGAATGATCAACTTTCAAAATGTAAAATCATCAATCCTATACAAGGTGTTATCCTTACAAAATACGTAGAGACTAATGAAATGGTAGCTCCTGGAAAAGCACTATACAAAATTGCGAATCTCTCGAACATCATTTTAAGAGCATATATTACAAGCGATCAGTTACCCTTAGTGAAATTAAATCAAACTGTGAAAGTAAATACAGATGATGGTAAAGGCGGATTCACAGAAACGGAAGGGACTTTAATATGGATAAACGATAAGGCAGAGTTTACGCCAAAAACTATTCAGACCAAAAACAAACGAGCTAATATGGTGTATGCCATAAAAGTGAAAGTGAAGAATGATGGTCGATATAAAATTGGAATGTACGGTGAGATAAAATTCTAGTTATGTATGATGTAGAAGTTCATAACATCCGAAAGACCTACAACAAAGGAAAAATTGTTGCAGTGGATGACGTTAGTTTCTCGGTAAAAAAAGCTGAACTATTCGGACTAATTGGCCCGGATGGTGCTGGAAAAACTAGCATTTTCAGAGTTCTTACCACATTACTTTTAGCAGATGAAGGATCTGCAATTGTAAATGGATTCGACATCTCCACAAACTTCAAAGAGATTAGAAAAGAAATTGGGTACATGCCGGGTAAGTTCTCCTTGTACCAAGATTTAACTATTGAAGAAAATCTAAATTTCTTCGCGACTTTATTCAATACTACACTAGAAGAGAATTATGATTTAATAAAAGAAATCTATGTTCAGATAGAGCCATTTAAAGATAGAAGAGCTGGGAAATTATCTGGTGGAATGAAACAGAAGCTAGCTTTATGTTGTGCGCTAATTCATCGTCCTAAAATTTTATTCTTAGACGAGCCCACAACTGGAGTCGATACTGTTTCGAGAAAAGAATTCTGGGAGATGTTGAAAAGGCTAAAAGAACTAGGGATCACTATTCTGGTATCAACACCATACATGGACGAAGCAACACTATGCGATCGTATCGCTTTAATTCAGAATGGAAAAATATTATCAATCAATACCCCAGAACAAATCGTAGAACAATACAACGAAAATCTATATGCCATTCGTTCTTCTAAAATGATTCAGCTTCTAGATGATTTAAGAAATAATGTAGATGTGAAGAGTTGTAATGCCTTTGGTGAATATTTACATATTAGCTTCAAAAACGATTCGTTTAATTCTGAAGAAAAATTAATACAGCAATTAAAAGAAAAGAATCATTCTGAAATCATTATTAAAAAAATTCAGCCTAGCATAGAAGATTGTTTCATCAAACTAATGAATTCTTAAGCCATGAGAGATATTGTTATTCATACTGATAAATTAACGAAACGATTCGGAGATTTTATTGCAACTAACGAAATAACTTTTGATGTTTATGCTGGAGAGATATTTGGATTCTTAGGTGCTAATGGTGCTGGTAAAACTACTGCCATGAAAATGCTTTGTGGATTATCTACACCTTCTTCTGGCAAAGCAAATATAGCGGGTTACGACATCTATACAGAAACGGAAAAAATCAAAAAGAACATTGGCTATATGAGTCAAAAGTTCTCATTATACGAAGACCTTACAGTACTAGAAAACATTAACTTCTTCGGAGGTATATACGGTTTGAATAAATCTGATTTAAAAACTAAATCGGAAATGCTTATCGAAACATTAGGATTACAGGATCAAGCAAAAAAATTAGTTGCTTCACTTCCATTAGGATGGAAACAGAAACTATCGTTTTCAGTAGCAGTAATTCACGAACCCAAAATAGTTTTTTTGGATGAACCGACCGGAGGAGTAGACCCTGTAACACGTAGGCAATTTTGGGATTTAATATATTCTGCAGCAAGTAAAGGAATTACCATATTCGTTACTACACATTATATGGATGAAGCAGAATACTGTGATCGAATTTCGATGATGGTGGATGGGGAAATAAAAGCATTAGACAGTCCGATAAAACTTAAACAAAAATACTCGGCCGAATCTATGGATGAAGTATTTTTTGAATTAGCAAGAGGAGCAAAACGTAAAGCAGACTAACATGAAACAACTATTTACCTTTGTACGAAAAGAGTTTTATCATGTTTTTCGTGATAAGAAAACATTACTCCTATTGTTTGGGATGCCTATTGCTCAAATAATTTTGTTTGGATTTGCATTAACGAATGAGATAAAGGACGCAGATGTGGTAATCTGTGATTATTCTAATGATAACGCAACAAGGCAAATCATTAATAAAATTGAGGCAAACGGAAACTTTAATGTATATCAAAAAATAATGTCGCATAATGATATTGAATCATCCTTTAAAAAAGAGAATATCAAACTTGCAATTATTTTTCCAAGTAATTTCAATTCAGATTTACAACATTTAAACAAGGCACAAATACAAATCATCGCTGATGCTTCCGATCCGAATACAGCAAATACCTTAACGAATTATGCAAGTACCATTATCCGAACTTATCAAGCGGAGATTTCAAAAAACGGGAGCATTCCTTTAGCTATCACAACTGATATTCGAATGATATACAACCCAGAACTTAAAGGAGTAACCAATTTTGTTCCAGGAGTGATGGCCTTAGTATTACTCTTGGTTTGTGTATTAATGACTTCTGTATCCATTGTAAAAGAAAAAGAAATGGGTACCATGGAAATATTATTAGTTTCACCATTCAACCCTATTTTAGTTATTGTCGCGAAAGCAATTCCATACTTTTTATTATCACTAATTAATTTAACTGTGATTTTATTACTTAGTATAAATCTGCTCGAAATGCCAATGAATGGTAGCATTGTATTGCTTTATGCAGAAAGTTCAATATTAATTATCACCGCACTTTCATTAGGATTATTAATTTCGAATAGCACAGAATCTCAACAAACAGCAATGTTGATTTCATTAATGGTAATGTTACTACCAACAATGATTTTTACGGGATTTATGTTCCCAATAGAAAACATGCCACTTCCTTTGCAAGTAATTTCAAACATAATACCATCTAAATGGTACTACATCATTGTAAAATCGATAATGATAAAGGGACTTGGATTTAAAGCTATATGGAAAGAAACCTTGATTCTAGTTGGGATGACAATTTTATTATTAACGATAAGTATTCGCAAGTTTAAAATTAGATTATCATGAGGATCCTAAAATTTTTATTGCAGAAAGAATTCCGTCAGATCTTCAG
>CAZYBY010000077.1:0-3009 GCA_964645385.1 uncultured Sphingobacterium sp. | reverse complement strand
TTTACATAAATATGTAACACAAGTTACGGATGCATTTGGTTACAGTTCTGGGGCTGAATATGACCCATTATTTGATGTATTATTGAAATCAAAAGATATAGCTGGTAACATCATGAATTATACCTATGATAGTCTAGGAAGGTTAACACAGATTACAGCGCCAAAAGAACAGCCAAATGGGTATACCATAAAAATGTCCTATTTTACTAAGTTTAGCGAATTGCAGAACACGACTTATCAGAATTGTGTTGAAGCATCGCAATTTATGCCTGTGGCTATTACACAACATTTTGACAGTCAGCATCCTGAAAACCCTATTGAGACAATAACATTTATTGACGGATTAGCTAAGGCTGTGCAAGTAAAAAAAGACATCGAATTAAATTTAGCAACTCCTGAAAGTCCTGATTACAAAGAATATATGTCTGTTAGTGGAGCAACTACAATAGATGAATTAGGTAGGGCGATTAAACAGTTTCACCCAACAAAAGAGCTAAAAGAGTGTTCACTTAACATGCAAATTAATCAAGTAAATGACCCAGACGCAAATTATTTTACAGAAACGCAATATGATGAACTTGATAGAGCAATTAAAACAATTGACCCAGCTGGAGTTGAAAGTTTAATTTCATTTGATTTAGCGTCTGACGTATTTGGAAATCTTTCATTGCATTCTAAAGCCATTGCAAATCAAAATGCCTCAACGCAAATCATTACAGACTCCTATAAAGATATACAAGGAAGAACCACATGTACAAAAAATGTGGGGCCTGATGGCGATTTATGGACTAAGTTTAATTACAATGCTATAGGTGAACTTAAATCTTATAGTGATGCTCAAGATTTAGAAACAAAATATGAGTATGACTTTGCAGGAAGAAAAGTATTTATGCAAAATCCTGACCGAGGTATAATGAAGTATTTGTATGATAAAGCAAGTAATTTAGTAAGGCTACAAACTGCTAAATTGGCAATAAATGATAATTATGTAACTTATAAATATAATTTTAATCGTTTAGAGCATGTCGTTTTTCCTGAGCAAAACGGCCAACCAAACTTGAGTAATGTAAATTATAAATTTGGAGATATTGGCTCAGGCAATCAAACAGGTAGACTTGTTTATCAAGAAGATGCTACTGGTACACAACAGTTTAAGTATGGTAACATGGGCGAACTCATCTATAATAAACGAATAATAGCAGCACCAAATTTACCTACTCGTGCATTTGAAACACATTTTACTTATGATAGTTTTAATCGCATTCAAGAACTTATTTATCCAGATGGTGAAAAATTAAATTATACCTATAATCTGGGAGGTAATTTAATTAAAATGCAAGGTGAAGTGCAAAATAGCGAATACAATTATGTAGCACAAATTGATTATGACCATTTTGAACAACGTACATATATAAAATATGGAAATCAAACGGAAAATAGGTATACTTATACTCCAGATTTACGCAGACTAGATAATCTAATTAGTAAAGCAAGTAATGGACAAGAGATGTTGAACAATTCCTATAGTTATGACCAAGTAGGAAATATAACACAATTACTAAACACAGCTTCTGTTCATGACGTTAATCAATTAGGCGGTAGTTATTCACATAGTTATGCTTATGACAATTTAAATAGATTAGTAGGAGCTCAGGGTAGTTTTGCTGGACATCATGCAGAGTATGATGAAAACATAGCTTCGTATGGATTAAGTATGAATTATAATGCGACCCATGGTATTGTTACAAAGAAACAAGAACATATTAAAAACAATGTACAAGTTGAAGATAATACCTATAAGCACCACTATGCTTATGTAGAAGGTACACACAAAGTAGAAAAAATAGCAGGAGGCAACGTTACTGAATTTTTTAAATATGATGCAAACGGTAACATGGAACACCGCTCTACCTCTACAGGAGAAGAAAGACATATGTTATGGGATGAGAGTGATCGTTTACGTGTGTTACTAGACAATAATCAAATGCATCATTTTATTTATGATGCAGGTGGTAACCGCACCTTAAAAGCGAGCTCTCATTTTGAACAAGTTTTTGAGAACGGACAACTGGTAGAAAATCAAAATATAACATTAGAAAACTATACTACCTATGCGAGTGCTTATTTAGTAATAGACCCTAATAAACAATACAGCAAGCATTATTTTGTGGGTAGTGAGCGTATTGCTACTCAATTAGGAGACAAAGAATTGAGTATTTTTGAAGAAAGCACATACTTAAGAACTGAAGCTGCAAATAGCCCTAGTAACAAAGCTCAACAACAAGTAGTAGATTTGCAACTTCTTTTAAAAGCAAAAGGGATTAAAAAAATTAGTTTTGCACCTTATAAAAAAGCTAATGTAACAACAGAAACAGCTAAAAGTACGACGGCAGCCCCTACAATAACTGCAGAAAACGCTACAAGAATTTACTTTTTCCATAATGACCACTTAGGGACAAGTACAATTTTAACAGACGGTAGTGGCAATCCTTATCAATTTTTCTTAAATTTGCCTTTTGGAGAGACTATGTTTGAGCAGCACAGCTATACAGAAGATTACAATAACCCGTATAAGTTTAACGGTAAAGAATTAGATGAGGAAACCGGTTTTTATTATTACGGAGCAAGGTATTATGACCCAAGGATAAGTATTTGGGCGAGTGTGGATCCGTTGGTTGAGCAAACCATGGACGCTTATGGGTATTGCTACCAAAACCCGATTAATCTTATTGATCCTACGGGAATGAGTGGGGAAGATCCACCTAATGGACAACCTACACCCCATCAACAGGCATTAACAAAAATCAATACTTTTTCTCAAAATACTAAATCCAAAACAGTATGGAGTAATATACCAAAAGATAATTTTGTATCTGATTTGACAAATATGGTAAACAACCCATCTTCTGTAGACCAAGGCGAATCTAATCTTTGTGGTGTTGCTCTACCTGTTAAATTATTAGCAGAAAAGGACCCAGTAAAACTGGTAGATATGGCTTTAAATTTATA
>CAZYBY010000076.1:0-2244 GCA_964645385.1 uncultured Sphingobacterium sp. | reverse complement strand
GTCTGATTCAGATAAAAACTTTGATGCAACAACAGGATGGGCAGCACAAAATGCAGGTGCGAGCTTAACCACATCTGCTACTAAAAAAATAGGCACTGCAAGTCTTAGTTTTGATAAAAACGGAACTAATGTAAATGCATCTATTAGGTATGATGTTGGTGCAGCCACAAGATCAATCGTTGAAAATACTGATATGTTTTTCTGGATTAATCTTCCATCAATTACAAACCTTTCTAACGTAACTATAAGAATAGACGTAGATGGAAGTAATTATGAAACCTATACAGCAACAACAGATCATATCGGTAATGCGCTTACTACCGGATGGCAATTAATGAAATTTAATCTTGATGTTGCAGGAACATCTACTGGCACAGGCTGGGATCGAACAAAATTATTTAGATATATTTGGATCGGTGTAACTGCTAGTTCTGCAGCTCAAACATACACAGCAATTCTTGTAGATTCGTTACAATTCTCTCAAAGAAATATAAATAGACTTGTTCAAGTTGGCACTAAATACGAAATATATGACACATCAAACGTTGAATATTTTACTATTAGTGCGGCGTCTGCAAGAGTTGCTGGAACAGTTGCTATTGTGTCTGGTTTGTCTAATCCATATTCTGGTGGAACGGCATCACCTATAAATAGATCAACACTTCAAATTACTGGGAACAGCCAAGGTAAAATGGTTGACGGTTTATCTGGTGGCATCGCTGATACACAAGGATTTAGGTTACAAAGAATTCTACCAATTTCTTTAAATGCGAAAGACTTTAAAGCTTTTGCAAAACTAAACACAAACTGTGTATTTGAGGTAACAGAGGTTACTGATAGCGATACAATTAAGGTAACAGATCCTGTGGATCAATCTGGAAATTTAGTAAATGGAAAAATTATCCATACCTTTAGGCCTTATTATAATCCAGATGGAGTTGCTAATTATGTAAATATGAACTTAGATTTAACAATAACATCTAGTTCTTTTTCTACAGGAGTTACAACAATTAATACTGGAACCAATACTGGTATTGCTGTTGGGGATGTTGTTGTTTTGAAACATCCAACAGTTAAAGCAAGTCTTGTATCTATAGCTTCAAACGAAAACTTTCAGTCATTAACAGAGGATGCTATTAATTTAAGAAATACAGGCGTTAGATATCCGAATCAATTAGGTGCGTTTGCACATTACTTTGTTGGCGGCCAGACAGATACAATTGGTATAACAAATAGATTAGGTTCTGCGCCATCATTAAGCAAAACAGGAACTCCAAACCTACAGG
The DNA here is from genome assembly GCA_964645385.1 of uncultured Sphingobacterium sp. Lineage (GTDB taxonomy): Bacteria > Bacteroidota > Bacteroidia > Sphingobacteriales > Sphingobacteriaceae > CAJBVG01. The sequence goes on along the minus strand of CAZYBY010000076.1, from coordinate 958 downwards.
CTTCATTTTTAAATGGTCAGTATGCTGGAACAAGCTTTGATGATTCAAATTATTTAAGTCTTTCCGCTGCAGATTCTTTGGCAATATCTGGAGCATCTGCTGATGTAACATTATTACAAATTAGTTTCTGGATGTTTCCAGCAGCTTTTACTGGGACAGCAAGAATTGTGATGATGAAAAAAACAGCAGTTGGTTCTGGTAATGGTTGGTATATCTTTATGGATTCTGGTGCTAATACAATTAACTTTGTTGATAACACTACAACATTTATTACAACTGCATTTAATGCGAATGCATGGAACCATTTTGTTTATGTCATTAGATCTGGTGGAACTTCTTACGCATATATAAACGCAGTTAAGACGGCTACATTCACACCTACGATTACAACAAACTCCGCTGTGTTTACCATTGGGAGAATCTCAACAGGTGTAGGGACTGGATCAACTCTTGGGTCGTCTCCTGTTGCAGATATCTATATTACTAGAAATGGCGCCGAATTATCACAAGGTGAAATTGATTCAATGTTTAATCGTGGGTTCCATAGACCATTAGGGTTTAAACCAATGATGGAATATGATTATTCAATAAGCTCTTTAACAGGACAAAAGTTATCTTTAGAAGCTACATTATCAAGGACAACAGATAATGCTGTTCCATATTTTAATTCAATTGGAGCTATAAAAAGTTAACTTTTATAATTATGGATGATTTTAAAACTGCAAATCGGGACTTAAAAAAGATCTACCCAGATATCAGAGTAAGACTTGCAAAAGTTTTGACTGATATGAAAGATCATTTTAAAGAGATGTTTGTAGTTGAGGCTTACAGATCTTTTGAACGGCAAAATTATTTATATGCTCAAGGCAGAACCTTTAAAGATACTAAAATCGTTACAAATTCAACGCCAGGTGATTCGATTCACAATTACGGTCTGGCTATTGACCTTGCTTTTAAG
>CAZYBY010000075.1:0-2363 GCA_964645385.1 uncultured Sphingobacterium sp. | reverse complement strand
CAAATATCCCTAAAGAGGATATTCGAGTGCCGGAAGGGTATTTCGACACATTCTCTTCACGTATGCTTGATCGAGTGAAAGAAGAGGATTTAAATGCCCCTAAATCGAAGGTATTATCCATCTATCAATACACAAAATATTTAGCAGCAGCAGTGGTATTAGTATTTATGGGTATTTCAATCATACTTTTTAAAATAAATCACCAATCGAATGTAAATACTTCTATAGATCAATCTGTAAACACTGAAGATATTTATTTATCCGAATTAGATGAGGCATCAATAATTGAATACTCAAGCCAATCAATAGAAAATAATAAATCTAACATAGATGTTTATCAAGATTATATAGATGAAGAAACACTTATTGAAGAAATAAACTAAAAGACTATGAAAAAAATCTACATACTTGCTTTCGTGTTTTTGTTTTTTGTAAAACTCGGACTTGCACAAGAAAAAAGAAGAGAAGAAATCGAATCGTTTAGAGTCGCATATTTTACTCGTCAATTAAATTTAACTTCTGAAGAAGCTAAGAAATTCTGGCCTGTATACAATGAAATGCAAAATGAAATTCAAAAGCTTCAAAAAGAAAGAAGAAATAGACATAGAGATCTTCGAGATAATCAAGATAATATCTCGGATGCTGAATTAGAAAAATCTATTGATGATGAAATGGCTTCTCGTCAGAAAGAACTAGATATTGAAAAGAAATACCACGAGCGCTTTAAACAAATCTTAAGCATGAAAAAACTTGCGCTTTATTACCGTGCTCAAGAAGGATTTAAACGTGAGTTGTTAAGGAAATTGCAAGATCAACGCAGACCACCTGAGTTAGACTAAAGCCATTCTTTTCTTTTGAACCAAAGATAAATTAAAACAGTAACTAAAATCATTAGGAATATGGAGAATACATATCCATATTCCCAATGAAGTTCTGGCATATGTTCGAAATTCATTCCGTATATCCCTACAATAAAAGTTAAAGGCATAAAGAATACTGAAAAAATAGTAAGTACTCGAATTACCTCGTTTGTCTTTTGTCCGGAAATAGAAAGATATAGTGAAAGCAAGTTGTTTATATCCTCGTTCAACTGATCATAAATAGTTATTTGCTGCAAGAAGTTATCTTTCATTTCTCTGTACATCGCATCTCTTTTGAAACCCTCTCCTACTTTATTTATTGTGTCTGTTGAAATCGTAAGAATTCTTCTTATTACAGAAACTTTTCTTTTAATCTGATAAAGGTTTTTCAATAAACTTGGCAATTTTTTACGAAGGAATATTCTACTTTCATAAAAATTAATTTCATCCGTTAATTTTAATGCAGGATTCTCAAACGTCAATACTGATGCATTCAAAATATGTAATAATAATTGATGTTTATCATCACATTTATGTGAATCGATATATTTAGATTTTATTTCTGTAAGCAGTGGTTGTACAGAGCGATGTACTGTAATAATTTTATCTTTAATAATAAAAATTGAAATCTTGCGAGTTACTTCTTGTATGGTATCTGCATCTGATGTTTGATTCCCATCATATACCCTCGTTACAATGAAGATACTATTTTCAACATCTTCGTATTTAGGCAGGTGATCTGGTTCTAAACAATCTTGTACAGCATTAGGATGTAAACGATATTTTGCTGCCAATTCCAACAAATCTGCTTCTGAGGGATTAGTAACATCTATCCAAAAATTATTGATTTCAACTACAGCGTTCATAATTTCAAGTATATTCAAATGTAATCATAGATTAGGATATTTTGTACTTTTGTATATGCTATCGAACCGACAATTGTTTTTAATGCACAATGCACAAACGACAGAGATGCCGTTATTATTAGAAATTGAACATGCAGAAGGGGTTTACCTGTACGGGCCAAATAATGAAAAGTACATGGATTTAATCTCTGGTATAGGGGTTAATAATATCGGACATCGTCATCCTAAAGTTGTAGACGCCATTAAAAAACAAGCGGATTTGTATTTACATACGATGGTATATGGTGAGTATATACAATCCCCTCAAGTAGAATTTGCAACTTTATTAAGTTCTATTCTACCATCAAGTTTAAACTCAGTTTACTTACTCAACTCAGGTGCCGAAGCCATAGAAGGAGCAATGAAACTTGCAAAGCGAGTAACTGGAAGATCTAAAATTGTAGCTTGTAAAAATTCATATCATGGAAGTTCTCAAGGTGCATTATCACTAATGGGGAATGAGGAATACAAACAAGCCTTTCGTCCCTTATTACCAGGAATTGAATTTGTTCGTTTTGGAGAAATCGATGATTTGAAATACATCAATTCAGAACATGCAGCAATTTTCATAGAGACTATACAAGGTGAAGCAGGAATT
>CAZYBY010000074.1:0-6473 GCA_964645385.1 uncultured Sphingobacterium sp. | reverse complement strand
TCACAACTTCAAGAATTAAAAATATTTGTTTATATACTTTGTCTGCTATGCTTAATAATGTTTTCCATAAAAACAGACGACATACTTATGAAAAGTTTAAGCAATGCATTACTAGTAATTTCTGGCTTATTAATATTAAGAAATGTTACAAATCAAAAACAAACTAACAATGAATAAGGAAGAAAGACTTTCACTCATCGAAGGAGAATTTGATGTGTTTGAAGCAAAAGAGATTCTTACAAATCTGTACATGACTAAAATTAACTTCCACAAGGTGAAAAATTTTAGTTCTCAAATTCGATTTGAAAAGGATGATAAAACCGCTATAGAAAGAATTCCAGTATTAAAACAATGCATGGAAAAATATTCTGAAATGATAGAAGAAGCAAAAAATAAAAACAAGAAAGTTAAAATTAGTTCAGAAATCATAATTCAATTAATTGAAGATTAAAATTTATATAAAATACTATGGATATTAATTTGTTGTTAGATAACCTTACAAACCCCGCTTTGTTATTTTTTGTATTAGGCATATTAGCTGTGTATTTAAAAAGTGATTTAGAAATACCGGCTAATTCCTCAAAGTTTATATCCTTATATTTATTATTCGCTATAGGTTTTAAAGGTGGTCAGGAATTATCACATGAAAACATTTCCGTAGAAATAACATGGTCTATGATGTTTGGTATACTTATTTCGATTAGTATACCATTATATACTTTTTATATTCTTAAACGGAGATTAAATGTATACGATGCAGGCGCAATTGCTGCAGCATACGGATCTGTAAGTGCTGTTACATTTGTGACAGCTGTATCTTACTTAGAATCTCATCAATTATTATTACATGGACATATGGTTGCAATTATGGCATTGATGGAATCGCCTGCAATTATTGTTGGATTAATTTTGATTTCGATCTATAACAAAGAGACAGCACAAACATTCAACAAAACAAATATTATAAAACACTCACTAACAAATGGCAGTGTGTTACTTATTATTGGTAGTTTAATTATTGGGTTTATTGCAAATGCAAAACAGGCAGAAGGGATTAAGCCTTTTACAAACGATTTGTTTAAGGGATTTCTTGCAATATTTTTGCTTGATATGGGAATTACTAGCGGAAGAAAATTGAAAGCATTTTTTTCATTTGGTTGGTTCCCAATATTATTTGCAGTATGTATACCATTGATAAATGGAATTGTGTTCGCATACTTAAGTAAATTTATTACTAATGATATTTCGAATCGATTTATGTTTGCAATTTTAGCCGCAAGCTCATCTTATATTGCTGTTCCTGCGGCTATGAAAATTGCAGTTCCCAAAGCTAACCCTGGATTATTTTTACCTATGGCACTTGCTGTAACTTTCCCTATAAATATTACTATCGGGATGCCAATTTACTTTTCAGTAATTCATTTAATTAATTAAAATGCGTAGCCCATTCCAAACAACCATCGATAGTTATTAGTCATGTTTACATCTCTGAGGTTTTCTACGAATGCTTTTTGAAAAGAAAGATTCCAATTGAATTTTTTGTAATATAAATCCACACCAGGAACAATGTAATGAGCACTTCCATTGGTATTTGTTTGATCAATATTTTCAGATTTATCCATACCAGCATATTCAAATAAATATCCTATTGATGGCATTAAATTGAAATCATTTTTTTCATAATTATAATAAACACTTGTAGTAGAAGATAGTCTGTTTGCAAAATGGTATTCGTTAGAGTTTTTACCATTTTGTTTAAACAACACCTCTTCATTTAGTCCCCATTTTTTGTATTTCAATAGATATCCAATATTATAAATCACATCCCAAGAACCAGTACCTGTTTGAATGTGCGGGTCTAAAGAAATAGGATACGAAGTACCTTCATCTGATTTGATATCGTATTTACCAGTTGGAGCTTTTACACCAATACCAACAATTACTCTATGTACGTATTTGTGATCTTCAGCATCAGAGCGATAAATTTGATATCTAACTAAACCTTGAATATCACCTAAAGAATTAAATGCATCTAAAACTAATCCTTTGTTTTCAATACTATTCATTGCATAAGGAATCATTCCTAATAACTGTATTTTTTTGCCTATTCTAAATTGAGCCCAGGTTTCTAAAGTTTGAAATGTTCTCCACTCAATACCCGTAATGGAGGAATGAGTACCTCCATTATGGTTATGAGCTGTTGCCGATTCGTATAAGCTGAATCGATAACGAAGACTAATGCTATTCTTAGTTTGATTGGGATGAAGTCCTAAATACATGCTACACATATCGCATCCTGCTTTTACATTTGATGTAACTAGTAAAAGCAAAATTATGCCGATGTATTTTAGAAATCTATTCATCGTGTAAATGCGCTAAGCTAAACATGTTTACATAATTGTTTGCAATCGTTGTAGAATAAGGTGCAAACATTACAGTAGGATTTAATGTAAAGTCTACATTTGTATTTCCTGAAATCACCTTACTTGCGTCTACATAAATATGTACTTCTGGCCCATCAGTACCTTTTGATTGACGGACTGTAGCTCTAGATGTATTAAAACTTACCTCAGTAGTTTTAATATTATTTATAGTAGGCCCGAATCCACCTATATGATACATATATGTTTGATTTCCTATTACTGTATCGTTTGGAGCATCGTATGTGCCTTCCATTTTCATAAAAATATATCCAGAATTCCAAGTCCAGTACATTCCAGCTGCAGCTCCCGAAGGATCTAATACTCCAGTTCTTTCATTTACGGGTCTTGTGCTCTTTAAACTATCAACTCCAATCATGAATTTTACACTTTTGTAATTTCCTTCAGGAACACGAAGTTCAAGCACTTTAGAGTCTGGGTTAGTTTCTTCAATTAAGAAATAACTACTGTCTTGTGGAATTGCACGCTCTGTGCCATCTTCATTAATAAACACAATATTACTTACAAAGTAATTGAATTTTGAAATGGTGTAATTCTGATTTAATGGATTTGTGTAAAATGGTGAATCTAAAACTAAATTCAAATTACCGACTTGGTTATCAAATTTAATAGAGATATATCCCATTTTATTTACATCATATTCGCTTGCTGGCGTTGTGTCTTCTTTTTTACACGCCGATAAAAATAGTATAGTAACTATACTGAAGTATAATATTTTTTTCATTTGATTAGCTATAAGTATACCGATTCACATTCTATAAGAATATGAATAGATGAATGTTTAATAAATAATTAAGGTAGACTGAATGTTTAGGAAACACTCGGCGGATGGAATATACTATTGTTGAAAGTGTAAGTATTTAACACATTATAGAAATATGTTTGTTGAATAGTATTCGAATTTAGATTTTGATTTAAGTCGGTGTAATCAAAGAAAAAATCTTCTTTTACATTTTTTAAAACATTGATGATTATACCTTCAGCTTCTTTTTCACTTGTTTGTTTTTCGATAAAACATTTACCCTTACAACAAGACCCTGGTACATCTTTGTTTATACATAATTTCTCAATTACATATTCTTTCTCCATTTCATAAAATGTAAATACCAGTGTTTTCTGCAAACTTGCAAACAATATGGTACTCATTAGTAATATGGAGATTGCGTATTTCACAATGCAAATATAGGCTTAAATATTTTCATGTTTTGTGATTTCAATCACATTTTTTAGCTCAATACCTCTTCTAATACATGATGAGATTTCATGCCTTTGAAACCAGGTAAATGCCACTCATAATAACGTATCAAATCCATTAATAATTGTCTTCTATCATCATTATTTATTCTGATATGTTGTATTTCGTTGAAGCTAGATTGCATTAATTGAAACATCAGCCTACTACATATATTATTCATAAATAATGGATGCTCTGGGATACTATCAACAAATACTGCATTTTTCATATCAAAATATAGATGATTTATACTCGTATTCTGTGGATAGAAACCTAAGTATTTTGAATACTTAAGCATAAACCATAAATGAAAATTAGCAACCGAATCTTCTGCTAAATCCAATACTTCGATAGCATGATGAAGAAAATCGAAAAGCTCTTCATCGCTGGGTTGTTCTTTTAACGTGTTGTACAACAATTCGCATATGAATAAGGAAAGGGATGTTTTAATAACATCCATGGAGATGTTATTTAACAATGGTTCGTTTCTTAATTCTGAAATTCTTTGCAAACCATTGTTTTCTTTATGATATACAACCATTTGAACTAGATGTAATGGTTGCAACATTGAAGTTCGTATTTTAGATTTATTCTTGCGAACTCCTTGAAGTAAGTATGATTGAATTCCGAATTTTTCGGTGTAGATATGAACAACTAAACTGCTTTCAGAGTAGTGAGTGCTTTTTAAAATGATTCCTCTACTTTTATGTAGCATTAATGAATAAATAAAATTTTATTGACCATTTTTTCTACTCCTTCAATGTCTGTAGAGAATACTAAATACACCCCTGTGCTAACACGTTGTCCTTCAAAATTATTTCCATACCATATTGCCTGAGCACCATTTGCTTTCGCATGATAAACTATTTTGCCTGTTATATCTGTGATTTTCACATCAGCATTTTGAACTAAACCATCTATCGCAATTGCGCCTGTATAGGTTTCTTTAACTGGATTTGGAAATACTTTTACGATTTCTTTATTTACTTCTGTACCCTCAGTAGCATCACTTCTATATGAAACAATACCATTATCTGTTGCGAAATATACTTCCCCAGTATTTTTATTTATAGCGATGTCGTTTATTTTATTTGATAATAATGGGCTATTTGTAGTATTGAAATAATGAATTTGCTGTGTGCCATCCTCAGAAAATAGCCATACGCCATTAGATGTTCCAATCCATTTACGATTCGCACCATCTACTTTTATACTGTTGATTGTTTCGTTTTCTAAAAGCGATTGAACAAATTCTCCATCAATAACTTTTACTGCTTGTCCGTCTATGTTATTAGATGTTAATATGGTGCTCGGACTATAAAATACTACAAGACCTTTATTAGTACCTACCCAAACTTTACCACTCAAATCTTCTGTTACACATAAAACTTCTGTAGCATCTTTTGGTAAATTCCCATTTCCTTCTCCTGTAGTAAGTTTTTTATAAGTTAATGTTCCGTTTGCATTTTCCTTAAATACTAAAACTGCGTTACTTCTAGGAATACATACCCATTTCTGATCATAACTATCGATAGTCATGTCGGATACATATTTATATTCTTGAAATATACCAGGGAATTCAAACGCTTGCCAAGTGCCATTCGTTTTTCGAACAGAAATTGGTTTGTCTGCCCAATAATTCGAAACCCATAATTGATTTTTAGAATCGAAAGCCATTCCTGTAACCCTATATTGTCCGGGGTTTCCAAGTGCTTGCCCTAATGACGAATTATGATAGCTGTAATTTTTTTCAACCTTACCATTTCTAACTTCTACTATTCCTTTAAAGAATGTTCCATAGTATTCGATATTGCTTTTCGGATCGATTACAACAGTTGTATAATCAAAAAATGTATCAACACCTGTAGTGTTAAATACATTTATATTTTTCCATTCGTAATTTTCATATCTGTAAATTCCATTGTAAACAAATTTGTTCGAATAGTTGTCTCCAACAGAACCCGATGCGACTATTAATTTATCTCCATTTATTGCTAATCTTCTTGCTAAGGTTTCATAAGGACCATTCGGGTAATAAGTGCCGCCAACTGTATAATCATCGATCCTCGATAGTCCATCAATAAAATCTGCAATCCATAATTTACCAGCTCTATCATATAATGCAGAGCGTACACTGCCTCTTAAATTAAATGTATAATAAACATCTATTGGTCTTAAATCTTCACCATAAGACCTTACGGATTCTTTTTCTATGACTAAAAGCTTGTTGTTGTCACTTCTAAGTTTAAAAGCATTTGCAGGAAATACAGATGTAATAGCTTCCCATTTATTATTTCTAAACACTCGAATTGAGTCGCCAAATCTTGAAACTAATTGGTCATTAAAATTTAATAATGCATTAGCGACTTTACCTTTTATGTAATTCTGAGTAGAATCGTGTTTTGTCCAATTCTGGTAGTTCGCTAAGTTTACATTTGCATAATCAGCTTCTAAAATCCCACTATCCGTTGCTGCAAATATTCTGTTTCCAACTTTAGCGATATTATAAACCGATAAATTGGCCCCATTCTGACCTAAATAGTAGGTGTCTTTTATTTCGTTTTTCTTGATATCGTATAAAACCGAACCGAATCCACAATTGATATAGGCTATCCCATTAATACAATCGATGGAATTTATACTCTTTAATCCGGTTATTTCTTTTTTATAAATATCATTAATATTGATGATTTCCTTACCTAGAATTACATCGATATTAGTGTTTTCGTAACCGATAATTATAGCTCCAGTGCTTTTATCCAATGCTGCTGCCTGAATTCCTACATCCGATAATCCAT
>CAZYBY010000073.1:0-2725 GCA_964645385.1 uncultured Sphingobacterium sp. | reverse complement strand
ATATAAAGGTTGAATAGGTTTACGACCTTCCGTTTTTCTTTTCTTATTAATGTACTCTGCATCGTCTTCTTGAATACGAGCAGAATCTGCAAGCATTATACTTAACACATCTATAGTAGCAGCAGTAGTTAAAATTTTACCACGAAAACCTTGCTTTACCAGGTTAGGAATATTTCCTGAATGATCGATATGAGCATGAGAAACAACAAGCACATCTATTTCTTTCGGATTAAAACCAAAATGACGATTAGCGTCATCAGTATTCGCTCCTTGAACTAACCCGCAATCCAATAAAATCTTTGTGCCATCTGGAGCGGTGATGATATGTTTAGAGCCAGTTACTTCCTGAGCAGCACCCCAAAATTCGATAGAAATAAAATCGTACATTCGTATAGATTTTGTTTATGAAAGATACGCAATATTTAATTGAAAAATCCACTGGAGAAAAGGCGGTTTTTAATTCAGACAAACTGAAGATATCTTTAATGAACAGTGGAGCTTCTGAAGAGCTTGCAAATACTATTCTTCAGGAGGTAAAAAGAAATATATCCAACGGATATTCGACACATAAAATATTCCGATTAGCATTCCGATTATTAAAAAAACATTCTAGAGTTACCGCTTCTAAATATAAATTGAAAGAAGGAATAATGGAATTAGGTCCTGCCGGATTTGCTTTTGAAAAATTCATTGCGGAACTAATGTTAGCACAAGGATATAAGGTAAATACTGGACAATATATAAGAGGAAGGTGTGTTAGTCATGAAATTGATGTAATTGCTACAAAAGACGACACCACAATATATATAGAATGTAAATATCATAACCTATTGCATATTAAATGTGATGTTAAAATTCCCTTGTACATTAGATCGAGGTATAATGATATTTTGGAGAAGCAGAATTTCGAAAAGTTTGAAGGTTGGGTAGTAACAAATACAAAATTCACTGAAGACGCATTTCAGTATGGAACATGTGCAGGCTTAAATTTAATAAGTTGGGATGAGCCGAAAGGCAAGGGATTAAAGACAATCATCGATAATCAGAAATTATTCCCGATTACATGTTTAACATTGATAACGAAAGAGGAAAAAGAAATGCTCTTAAATAAAGGAATCGTGCTAACGAAACATTTACTTAAGAGCAGACATATTTTAGAATCAATTGTTCGTTCAAACCCTCGTGTACAAAACATACTGAATGAGGCGCGTGAACTTTGCAATTAACAAATTAACATATTACCTACTGTCTTTTCACCCAGGCGAATTCGTATTCTAGCTCAGGAGTTTTCATACGATCAGCAATACGAGTTAAACGATCAGGAAGAGCCATTAAATAATCTCTAGCTTTTTCACCAGCATCATTTAATTCAGTAAGGCTATCTACTTGCCATTCTTTTAAAAGATGTTTAATGATATCGATATAATCCACAGAAGTATAAACTCCTAAACGTTGAGCAGCATTTGAGAAATGGTCGAATGTAGCTTCCATTTTCTTACCTGCTTCTTTTAGAAGGTGAGCTGGCATAACGATTTTCTTACGCATCATATCTTCGAAAGCAATAAGGGCTTCGCTAGCATCAACTTTCATAATTTGTTTAATGAATGCTTGGTATGCGTTCGCATGACGAGCTTCATCTGCAGCGATTACGCCACACATTTTAGCAAGTAAGCTATCTCCACTCTTTTTAGATAAGCTAGCTACTCTACGGTGCGAGATATTTGTAGCCATTTCTTGGAAAGAAGTATAAACAAAATTTCTATATGGATCACGATCTGTTCCAATATCAAAACCATCCGCAATAAGATACTGAGTAGAGATTTCTAATTGGCGCATATCTACGCGACCAGAAAGGTATAAGTATTTATTAAGTAAATCACCATGGCGATTTTCTTCACCAGTCCAGTGACGTAACCATTTCATCCAGCCACCTTCTTCGTCTTGAGAAACGCCTTCAACAGTAGCTAACCAAGATTCGTAAGTAGGTAAAGCTTCTTCAGTGATGGTATCACCAATAAGCACAATCATTAAATCATAAGGTAATTCACGAGCTGAGGCTTGTAAGTCTTTTACTTGGTCGAAGAACTCAGGTTTAGATGAATCAGGAAGGAAATCTGTCGGTTGCCAAATTTCTTCAATAGGTTTAAGGAAATTAAACATATTATCGAGCATAAAGCCTTCAATATGCTTCATTACTTCTTTTCTTTTTTCTTCAAAATATTTCACGTTCAAAGATAGTTATAAGTATTGAGTATTGAGTATTGAGATGGTAAAAAATGGTAACTGGTAACTGGTAACTGGTAGTTGGTCGTTAGTCGTTGGTCGTTGGTCCTTAGTCTTGTTCCCCTCAACTGCATTCGCATCGTTCATTTCGTTCGGGGATCGATTCAATTGTTCAAATTAACTCAACTTGTCCGTTGTCCCTTGTCTAGTGTCAAGTGTCAAGAAGTCAATCGTAACTGGTAACTGGTAGTTGGTCGTAAGTCGTTACAATATTGTCCCCCTCAACTGCATTCGCTTCGCTCATTTCGTTCGGGGATCGATTCAATTGTTCAAATTAACTCAACATGTCTCATGTCTAGTGTCAAGTGTCAAGAAGTAACTCGTAGCTGGTCGTTGGTCGTTAGTAGTTAGTTATTTAAAATTTGTCCATTGTCCCATGTCCCATTGTCCAGCTAGGGGCAAAAAAAAGCCCCGGCGTATTGCTACTCGGGGCTTGTTAATA
>CAZYBY010000072.1:0-2270 GCA_964645385.1 uncultured Sphingobacterium sp. | reverse complement strand
ATGAAATTGACTTAAATAAATCTTTAATTGATTTCGAAAGTCAATGGAATGGAAAACTCAGAATTATCAATATTTATCCTTCTAAAATAAATTACATTGTAGAGCGTAAACGAATCAGAAAAGTGCCAATAACACCAGTTTACAGTATTAACTTTACAGATCAATACGGTTTATCCGAAGATATTCATTGGTACCCTGATAGTATTTATATTTCAGGTCCGATTGATTATATCAACAAAATAACAACAATAAAAACAAAGCCAATTGTATTAAATAGTTTAAATCTAACTACTCAAATTAATGCGATATTAGATTTAGAGAAATATCCAAACATCACCACTACAGTTCATAATACTAGAATTGTATTTCCGGTAGAGCAATTTACTGAAGGACTAGTAGAGGTGGGTATCTCAACCAGAAACGAAAGTTCAAACTTTATTACATTCCCATCGAAATGTAAGATAAAATACAAAGTAGCTTTATCTAACTACAACAAAATAATTCAACAATCTTTTAAAGTTATTGCAGAAAAAGATGAGAATTTAAGAAACAGGTTAAGTTTGAAATTAGTTTCAGTACCAGAAAATATCAAAGATGTGCAACTAATTCCAGAAACGGTTGAGTATTTAAATATAAAAAAATGATTCAAATAGGGATAACAGGAGGCATAGGTTCTGGTAAATCTACAGTTTGCAAAGTGTTCGCAAGCTTAGGAATACCTATTAATGATGCAGATTCCCTAGCTAAGAAAATTATTGTAGAAGATTCAGAATTAAAGGCAGGAATAATACAACAATTTGGGCCAGAGGCCTATTTAGAAAATGGTGAATATAATCGTTCATATATCTCAAAAATAGTTTTTAATAGTGCTGAAAAACTAAGTATTCTAAATAATTTAGTTCACCCTAAGGTTATTGAGTATTCAAAAAAATGGACAGAACAATTTGCTCATCTTCCCTATGTAATCAAAGAAGCTGCATTGATGTTTGAATCGGGATCTTATAAAGCAAACGATTTTAATATTGTGGTTGAAGCACCCTTAGATATTAGAATTCAAAGGATTTGCAGTCGCGACAAAGCTAATGCAGAAGATGTGTTAAAAAGAATTCAAGCGCAACTTTCTGATGAGGAACGAAGAGAGAAAGCTGATTTGATAATATATAATGATGATAAAACATCAATAATTCAACAGGTTTATAAAATTCATCAAAATATAATTCAGAATAATGATCTTAGATGATTTTATAGTAAAAACTCCTATTGGATACTACTGCAAATACGCAGATTTCTATATAGATCCTAATAAAGCTGTTGAAAATTCAATTGTTTCGCATGCACATGCCGATCATGCATCACCTGGTTCAATAAATGTGTATTGTACCAATCCAACGAAGTTGTTTATGGAACTTCGCTATAAGCATAAAGCTGCTAGAAATTTTAAGATTTACGATTTTAATCAATCATTCAATATTGATGATGTTAAAATCACGTTTTTAACAGCCGGACATATCCTTGGTAGTGCTCAGATATTAATGGAATTTAGAAATGTGAAATATTTATATAGTGGAGATATTAAGTTTCAACACGATCCAACAGTTGAGCCCGCAGTAACTGTAAATGTTGATGTATTAATTACTGAAACAACCTTTGCAAACCCTATTCATATTCACCCCGATCCAAAATCCGAAATTATAGCATTACTTAATACAAATGGACCTATAGTTATTGGTACGTATGTTTTAGGTAAAGCACAACGAATAAATGCCATCATAAACGAAATCTTCCCCGATAGGAATGTTTATATTCATTTTGATATATATCCATATCATAAGATATACGATAGGTTAAGTGAATTTAAGTTGAAATATGAACTGATTCAGAAAAAAGATATCAGGGGAGGAAAAGATGGAATATATATTGTACCTCCATTAACCTTTCAATCCTATAAAATTCAATATCCCTATACCTTTGCATTTGCATCTGGATGGGATCATTTACAAAGTAATCAGGCATTATTAAAGATTTCAGATCATATGGATTGGAAGGAGCTACTGTATTATATCGATTTAGTTAAACCTAAAGAAATATGGGCTATTCATGGTAATCCAGATAAATTAATAGAACATTTCTCAACAACGAATGTTAAAGTGAAGGTTTTATAAAGATGGAAGAAGAAGACTTTTATATTGAAAATGGATACTATGTGTTTACTGAAAAATACCATTTGAAACGTGGTTATTGCTGTAAAAGTGCTTGCCGTCACTGTCCTT
>CAZYBY010000071.1:0-3990 GCA_964645385.1 uncultured Sphingobacterium sp. | reverse complement strand
TCAATTTAGTCAATTGGTAAACTGAAATATTTTTTACATAAGATCTGCTTAGATCTAGGTTCGCTAAATAATATTGATTCCCGTGATAATAATTTGCATATCCTGGTTTATCATCTAATGTCAAAAGAACATTCACATTATTTAAATCTTGGAAATTAGTTTTATGAAGTTTTACAATGTAAACACCGTTGGCATCAGTTTTTACTGAACCTATAAGTTTGTAAGAATTTGGAGTAGAATTAGAAGTAATATGTATTGTAAGCGTTCTATTAGCCTCTATTGTGTTAGTACTTTTGTTCGTAATTACTCCCGAAATTTCGAAACAATTATTATCGCAAAATGAACTTGAACTAATGTCAACCTCATCTTTTTTACAAGAGAATAAGAATACTACAAAAAGTAGAAAGATGAGCTTAAGATAATTCATTATATACTATTATTTCCAGAGATTTTTTAATTCAAGATGTATTTTTTCTTTAAAGAAAAGTTTAGTGCTTTTCTCGAAAGATGGAGTAAAATCTGAAACATAAAAATGATGTTGAGCTGCTTTTTTACTGGATAATAATTTCTTTTTGCTCAATATTTTTTTAACATGTTCAGCTACAATTTCACCTGAATCTAAAATTGAAATCTCACGATCGTAAAACTCTGATATTTCCTTCTTAATTAATGGATAATGCGTACATGCAAGTACAAGCGCATCTACTTTTTTTAGCTTTGTTTTCGATAAATATGAATTGATAATCGTTTTAGAAATATTGTTATTAAAGAAACCCTCTTCAATCATAGGAGCTAATAGTGGTGTAGCTAAAGATTCAACAGCGAGTGTTTCGTTTTTCTCTTTAATTTTTCGAGCATAAACATTTGATTTTATAGTTGCTTTCGTACCTATAACCCCAATATTTTTAAGCTTCTTGTGAGATAAAATATAGTCAACTGTAGGGTCAATAACATTGATAACTGGGATTTTACCTTTTATCATGCTATTTAAATCGTCGAAACCTAACGAAGAAGCAGTATTGCAAGCAATTACAATTGCTTTACAATTTTGCTCTAATAGAAATTGACCGATTTTTAAAGAGTAATATTTTATAGCCTCTGGAGACTTGTCTCCGTATGGCATGTGTGCAGTATCACCAAAATAGATAATTTGTTCGTTTGGAAGTAATTGATGAATCGCATTTGCTACTGTTAGTCCACCAATACCAGAATCGAAAATACCAATAGGTTGTTCAGTTTTGCTCATAAATAAAAAAAGTCGCCCTTATAAGGCGACTTAAATATAAAGAATTATTAAATTCTATACGATTATTTTTTAGGACCAGTATTTTTAACTGGAGCAGGTGCCGGAGCAGGTGTAGTTGTAGCTGGCATAGAAGCTAATTTTTTCTTCACCATATCCATCATATCATCTGATGCTTGACCGTATATTACGCTACCAGCACTTGTATCGAATACATATGCATATCCTTTTTCTTTTGCCATTTCAACGATAACATCTTCAGTTTTTTTCAAAATAGGAGAATATAATTCTTCTTTTTTCTTAGAAACTGACTCTTGTGCAGTTTGTTGAAACTCTTGAATTCTTTGTTCTAAATCTGAAATTTCTTTCACTTTAGCATCTTTAATCGGATCAGCCATAGTAGCTGCTTGTGATTGGTAAGATTGTACTTTCGTTTGGTACTCGTTAGTCATCAATTTTAATTGACTCTCCATTGAAGCAGCAAATTCTTGTAATTTTTTATCTGCTTCCTTAACTTCTGGTAAAGAAGCTAACAATTCCGCTGAATTAATATGACCAAATTTTGCACTTTGTGCCTTCACTCCCACTACTGTAAACAGGGATACTACGACTAAAATCGCTAACTTATATATCTTTCTCATTTGTAAAATTTTGCGGCAATATACATTATTTATTTTTTCTGAGGAGCAGGCTTATTTGTTTTTTCTGATTTTTCATTGCCTTTTGCCCCAGTATAATCACCTGGTTTATATCCCAAGGCTGTTATGATATCGTTACTTTTGTCGAGTTTTGGACTAGTATACAACATTGTAGCATCACCAGATTTATCAAAAATTACCCCATAAGAATACTGATCAGCATATTTATTTACAGCTTCGAACACCTTATCCTGAATAGGCTTAATCAATTCCTCTCTTTTCTTATACAATTCACCTTGGAAGCCAAATTTTTGTTTTTGGAATTCCTTTACTTGCTTCTCTTTGTCTACAATTTCTTGTTCTCTTTTTGTTTTTACTTCATCTGAAAGCAATACCTGCTCTGCTTGATAAGATTTGTACATCTTTTCGATTGCAGCATAACGAGTATCTATCTCCTTTTGCCATTCTGCGGAAATATCGTCTAATTGTGTTTGAGCCGATTTATATTCTGGTATATGTTTAAGAATGTATTCAGTATCTACAAAACAAAACTTAGTTTGTGCATTTGCAATCGTACCTACGATAGCGAACACTAAAATTAGAAGTAATCTTTTCATTGTAAGAGTTGTATTATGTATTATGTATTATGTATTATGTATTATGTATTATGTATTATGTATTATGTATTATGTATTATGTATTATGTATTATGTATTATGTATTATGTATTTTTTTTATTCTAATATCTAATATCTCAATTCTTATTTACTATACATTAAAATTGTTGCCCAATTGAGAAATGGAATTGTCCTCCTCCAGCGCCAGCATTTCCTGGGATTTTATCGAACCCATAACCGTAATCTAAACCTAGTAATCCGAATATTGGTAAGAATATTCTAACCCCGACACCTGCTGATCTTTTCATATTATTGAAAGGATTGAAGTTTCTGAAAGTAGCATACGTATTACCAGCTTCGGCAAATACTAAACCGAATATTGTTGCTGATTGATTCATTGTTATTGGATGTCTTAATTCAAGAGTAAACTTGTTGAATATTGGAGCACCTAGGGTACCTGAGCTAGCATCAGGAACAATCGAATTGTTTTGATAACCTCTTAATCCAATAATCTCCGAACCTCTCAAGAAGTCAAATCCAGCTAATCCATCTCCACCTAATTTGAATCTTTCAAAAGGAGAAACGCCGATGTCGTTATTATAGTATCCTAAAAATCCGAATTGTGTTTTTGTGTTTAACACTAAATCCCCAGCTAATCTTGAAAAGAATGAAGCATCAAATTTCCATTTATGGTATTCTATGAATTCATACTTCACTTCGTTAGAAGCTGTAGTATAATCCGTTTTGCTGAATAATGAGAATGGAGGTGTAAATTGTAATGACAATGAAATATTCGAACCTGATCTTGGATAAATTGGTTGGTCAGTAGAATTTCTTGAAATCACATTTGTAAAACTGATGTTATGCGATTTACCTTTTTTGAAAAGGAACCCTCCCCAATTATCTAAATTATATTCTTGGTAACTAAGTGAATTATTCAACACGAAATAATCGTCCGGTTTTTTCAATCGTTTTCCTAAACTAACAGAGGCTCCATTAATTTCAATAGAAGTACGATTAGCGTTTCCTTTTTCGTATCCATTAGATTGTGTAGTTCTGAAAATTGATGCTGTGAAATAATTTGGTTTTTTACCACCTAACCAAGGTTCTGAAAACGACAAGCTATAAGATTGATAATACAAACCATTAGTTTGTGCTCTAATGCTTAATTTTTGACCATCTCCAGTTGGCAATGGATCAAACTTACCTTTCAATGCATTTTTCATTGATAAGTTTGTTAAGCTTAAACCTAAAGTTCCAACAGCTCTACCCCCACCGAATCCTCCAGATAATTCTATCTGATCTGATGGTCTTTCAATAACAGTATATTCAATATCAACAGTTCCTTTTACGGGATCTGGTTTTGGATTTACACCAATTTTCTCCGGATCGAAATAACCTAATTGAGAAAGCTCTCTATTAGTACGTATAATTTCAGAACGAGAGAATTTTTGACCTGGTTTAGTACGAATCTCTCTTAAGATTACTTTAT
>CAZYBY010000070.1:0-2076 GCA_964645385.1 uncultured Sphingobacterium sp. | reverse complement strand
GTAATGGAGCAACGTATACGAACACATTGGGTGTTTTGGACTCGTATGCCGCCGCCGCTATTACATCGGATACCAATGTGACCATCAATGGTGGTACTCTGAATTTAACCAATACGGGAACTGATGGAAAAAACATTTCAGCCGATGCTAACGTAACGATTGCCAATGGAAATCTAACCCTAACCAATTCAGGAGGAGCCGGAAAAGGAATTAAAGCCGACGGAATAATAGCCGTAAACGGAGGTACGACAACGATCAACTTATCAGGAGCAACTGTATTGTCTGCTTCGGGAAGTGGGAACAATCCGGGGTATCCAACAGCTATTAAAGCGACGAGCCAGGTGCAAGTCACCAACGGAGCTGTAACCATCGTGGGAACTTCCGCGGCTACAGGAGCAAGAGGATTGTCTTCGGATGGGGCTATAACCATTTATGGAGGAACGGTTTCAGTTACATTAGCAGGTAATGGAGCAACGTATACGAACACATTGGGTGTTTTGGACTCGTATGCCGCCGCCGCTATTACATCGGATACCAATGTTACTATTAGTGGTGGAACTGTAACGACTTCTTGTTCAGGAACTGGAGGCAAAGGATTAAAATCAGATGGAACAATGACCATTGGAACAGCCACTTCTTCACCAACAATCAATCTTACGACTACTGGAGCGCGTTTTCTAGTTTCTGGAACGGATTACAATCACCCTAAAACCATGGTAACTGTGGGGGCTTTAGTGATCAATAACGGAACAGTTACGATTAACTCTACCGATGACGGAATCCATTCGGATGCATCGGTTACTGTGAATGGCGGAACGCACACCGTCAATGCAATTTCAACGGTAACCGCCATGGGGGAAGGTGTTGAAGCCCCTATTATTACTTTTGCAGGTGGCGTGACCAATGTAACGGCTTCGAATGATGGTATCAACTGTACGTATGGTACGGTAAGTGGCGGGACGGAATCCAATGACAACAGTCATTTGTATGTAACCGGTGGTGTACTGATTGTTGCTGGAAAAGATGCGGTCGATAGTAACGGAAATATCACGATTACTGGAGGTACATCAATTATTTGTGGTCCTACCAGTTCGCCCGAAGAAGGATTCGATTTCAATGGAACGTTTAACATGAATGGCGGGACTGTCATCTCAGCCGGTTCGAATTCAAACATGACCAAGAATTTCAGCGCAACTTCGACACAACGTACGATGTATATCAAATCGGCAGCACAATTGGCAGCGACTTCACTCATTCATATTCGTACTGCAGCAGGCGTGGAATTGGCGACTTTTAAGCCTAAAAATGCGGTGTACTATTTTCATTTTTCCAGTCCGAATGTAGCAGGAAGTACCTCTCATCAAATTTATTTTGGAGGAACCTACACCGGTGGAGGTTTCGTAGGAAACAGTTCGGGATGGGGACTTTACACGGGTGGAACTTATTCCACAACAGGTGGAACATTAAAATCAACGTTTACCACTTCAGGAACGAGTACATTAAATACGGTGACCTTTTAAATTGCCCTAATTATAAACAAAAAAGACAGCTGTTAAGGCTGTCTTTTTTTATTCTATTTTACAATTTTAACCGATTGTCTTCCCGTATTGGTATGTAAATTCAAATAATACACGCCTTTTGCATACGGAAAATCAAAGCTGTAGTTTTTCTTTCCTGCACTTTCAATAACATCAACAATGAGGGTTTTGACTAATTTACCTTGAACATCATAAAGTCCTAAGTTTAAATGATCAACGCCTAAATAGTCAATTTCAATATTCAATTTATCTTTGATGGGATGGGGTGCGATTTTCACTTGTAATGGAATTCGCGCTTGTTCGTTAAAAGCTGGCACACTCATGTTGGGTGTCATTTTATAGATGGTCGTTCCACAAGCATACGCCAAATCCGGACTCATTACAAAAATTCGATTCAGATTACTGCCGACTGTGGTATTGGTCCAAGAATCACCGCCATTGGTTGTTTCATAGAATCCGGTGGCATGTCCGCCCATCCAACCGTGGTTTTCATCCACAAATCCGACGGCTTGAATTTCGGGTTCGGGGGCTACTTTGG
>CAZYBY010000069.1:0-4794 GCA_964645385.1 uncultured Sphingobacterium sp. | reverse complement strand
CATTGATAAGTTCATACGATTTGTTTTTATATGATTATGACAAGAGAGGAAGAACATTAGTTAGAGTTACTAACACACCAAATATTAATGAGTTGAAGCCTATTAATATTGATACTGCTAAGATGGCGTATTTAAGTGACGAGTCGGGGATTGTGAATAGAAACATTTTAGTGTTTGATAGTGTTGCGGTGTATAGTTATGATACTACAATATTTTGGTACGATACAACTATTACTGTGTATAAAGATACTTTTAGTTCATACCCTGCTACAAATTATTCTAGAAATATTATCGATCATAATCAATCAAGAAAATCGAGAAGATTTTCAGAAATTATAGCCGATAATGGATTAAGTAAAATATTTGTTAGGCCATTGAATAAATCAATTGGAGACACTGCAAATGTTATCGTCACTCCATTTGCGATTAAACAACAAAAAGCAAATGCACAGAAATTAGCAAGCATAGAATTAAAGCGACAAAAAGATTCGGTACAACGCGCCGACTCTCTGAAGATGATTGCAATTACAGATTCCTTGTTAAATTCATCATCAGGCGAATTCGATACAAGTACTTATAAAACCAGTGCTTTCGATACTTATTATTTTCAAACAGATTTTCCTAGAAAAAAATCTGATCAAACAACTGCTGTAACTCAAAAGACTGCACGAGGATATCAAATTGTATATATTAAAACACCGACTCAAAAATCTTCTGAAAATAAAACAGTTATCACAAGTTTAGAAGATTATTTTAAAAAGTCGTCGCCTCGCCCATATACTCCTGAATTTTCTACGAATTATATCGTTAGTCAAATCGACAATAGTTTAATTACGAATTCTACTTATCAGCAATTCACAGGAGTTGGTCCAATCTATATTAACTCAAATGTAAATGCATTAATTAAATTGGGTTCATCCGATTTAATGGAAGATTATAGAATTACTGGTGGATTTAAGCTAGCTGGCAATTTAACTATTCCAGAGTATTACATCAGTTTCGAAAATTTAAAAAAGAGATTAGACAAGCAGTTTATTTTTTACAAACAAGGAGGAAATCAATTCTTTGGATTTGGCGCTGTAAAAACAAATAGCTATGAATTCAAGTATATTGCTAAATATCCATTTAACGAACATAGTTCATTAAGAGGGTCAGTGTTATATAGAAGAGATGAATTAATATTTTTATCTACAGACAGCTTCAGTATAAATGTTCCAAATTTCTATGCTGATAATTTTGGATATCGATTAGAATATGTTTACGATAATACTGTAAACAAAGGATTGAATTTATATAATGGTACACGTTATAAATTTTATGTAGAACAATTCAAAGAATTGGGCTCTAACAATGAGAGTGTAGTCGACATTTTAAAATCTATTGGGAAACCAACACAGAATATGGTTAACGTTGGATTCGATTATCGAAGATATGATCGTATACATCGTCAGATAATTTTTGCTAGCAGAATAGCGGGATCAAGTTCATTGGCAAATCAAAAAGTAATGTATTACTTAGGAGGTGTTGATGGATGGGTAGTTCCAAGATTTAATAATGATATTCAGATTGATCGAACTCGAGAATATAAATACCAAGCCTTGGCAACTAATATGAGAGGCTTCACTCAAAATATTCGTAACGGAAATAGTTTTGTGGTTATTAATACTGAAGTAAGATTTCCTGTATTTACGTATTTCTTAAACCGCCCAATTAAATCAGATTTTGTAAAGAATTTTCAGTTAATGCCATTTGCAGATTTAGGAGCTGCTTGGTTGGGTTCAAATATGTTTAGTTATGAAAATCGATTTAACAGAATAGAAGTGCAAGGCGACCCTGTTAGTGTTACGGCAATAGAATCTAAGTATCCTATAGTTGGAGGTTTTGGTTGGGGAGCTCGTTCAAGATTGCTCGGTTATTTTGTAAGATTTGATATGGCTTGGGGAGTACAAAACAATATCGTTGCAGAAAAACCAGTTTACTACGTATCGTTGAGCTTAGATTTTTAGAGTATATAATATTCTTAGACTAAAACATTCTATCGATTCTTTTCTAGAAGTAATCAATTAAATTTATCATAAAATTATTTTTGTGATGAAGGAAATTATAGTTGAAGATTTTTATACATTTTTAAAGCATATTGAAGATGATTCAAAAACAACTATTTATCGTGGACAATCTAACGAGTCATATAAACTTATTCCTAAAGCATTTAGAGGTGATTATATAAAAATAGATGATAGAGATGCATTTAACTATTTCAAAAGAAATAGTGTAATACATTTTAATGTTAGTATAACAAATGATTGGGAATACCTTGCTTTTGCTCAACATTATAATATTCCAACTAGATTATTAGACTGGTCTCTAAATCCATTAGTTGCTTTGTTTTTTGCAGTTAATGAAATGAAGAATGAAAATGCTTGTTTGTTTAGATACGACTATTCGGGTGTAGGAATAGTAAATTTAAATGACAATCCTTTTGAATTAACTGAGTCTGGAATATATATACCTAGAGCTATTACTAATAGAATACTAGCACAAAAAGGTTTATTTACTATACATACTAAGATAGAATCTGAAACTGATTCTATTTTTGAAAATAGAATTACTAAATTTATTTTTAAAGAAATATTATGTGAAGAGATTGCTCATAGGTTACATAGGTTTGGTATTACTTTTGAAAGTCTCTTTCCTGACCTAGAAGGAATGTCTCGATATATAGAATGGAGATGGTTGTACAGAAAAAAATAATAATATGGCTTACACGATAGAACAAGCTGAAAATATCATTAGTCAGAATTCTGATTTAATAGGTAAATCCGCATTTAAAACTAACAATGATATCATCATTACTGATTTAATTGCAGCGCCTTTAGATGTAAATTTGTTTAATGATTTTATAAAAGAATACCTTATAGTAAATAACTACAAAAATGCATTATTAACTATAAATGGGAATAATAAATTTAGAGTATTGGTTGTAAGTAATAATTATTTTGACAATCTATTCTACTATCAAGATATTGAAAAGTATAAAGAAGATATACACCATCAAGTAGCGTAAAGATATTATTTTTTATAAGACAATTTCACTTCAAACATTCCTCTCAAATAAGAATAATTGAACAAAATCACTGCAATTAGTAAAATGAAATACGCTATCATTTTTTGAAGACTTGGGATTTCATCAAAATAAAAAAAGGCAACTAAAAAGGCTACAATCGGATTTAAGTATATTAATATACCCATTGTAGAAGAGGGCATTCCAACCAAAGCATACAAACTTAAGAACAATGGGACAATAGTGAATACAATTGAAATAACTACTATTTGAATCCAGAAGTTTATATCAGTTGTAAATGCGATATGTTCTATTCCTGCAAATGGAATAATTATTACTGAAGAAATAAGTAGTTGAACTAATAAAACGTTCATTTTATCAATTCCCACTATTCTTTTTTGCAACATTAAATAAGCAGCATACAACACTGCAATTTCTACTGAATACAATACTTCTTTAATAAAGCCTAAGGATAGAAATACTATACTCGCGAAGCATAATACAATTGACGCCCATTTTATTTTGCTGAGTTTTTCTTTTAAAAAAATATACCCGAAAACAGCTGTAATGATTGGGCATACCATGTATGCAAAGGCTCCAGCTTGTACACTAATATGATTGATTACATAAATAAATGAAAACCAATTAGCGGTAACGAATAATGTTGAATATAGAATTCGTAATAATAATTGATTGCGTTCTTTTTTTTCGAGCGACTCAATAAATTCCACATCACGCTTGAATATATTTCTTCGAATTAATAGAGAAATTATTAAGGTAATGATTAAAGAACATAAAACTCTAAATACTAATATTTGCATAGATGGATGTTCTTTAATAGATCTTAATGAAATAGAAAAGAATCCCCAGATTACTGATGAGGAAGCCCCTGCAATAAAATATTTAGCTTTAGAGTTCAACTTATTTAGATGCAATCATTGAAATCTCAACATTCACACTTTTAGGCAATCCTAAAACTGCAACAGTTTCTCGTGCAGGAAAATCGCCTTCAAAATATGTATGATATATTTCATTCACTTTTGCAAAATGCGACATGTCAGATAAAAAGATACTTGTTTTTATCACATTCGAAAAGTCCATACCCGCTTCTGTTAAGATAGCTTGTAAGTTTTTCATCACTTGATGTGTTTCTACATCAATATCACCAACTAGTAAATGATCGTTTTCAGGATTGATAGCAATTTGTCCGGAAATAAATAACATGTTGCCAGTCATAACCGCTTGATTATACGGACCGATTGGAGCGGGAGCGTTGTTGGTTTTAATGATTTTTTTCATAATGATTGTATTAAGTACAATGTACATTGTACAATGTATTAGGTCAGTTTTCTAATGATATAAATGATAAGAGCAACAATAAAAATTAATATTGAAGCTTTGTTTATAAAGTGCATTGCCTTAATGTTAAAATTAGTAGGCCTGTTTGGATCTTTCTTTCTGAAGAAATAAGTTAATACTTGTTTCATGATGTATATATATTAAGCTGATAAATCTTTGCCAATATCTCTTCTGAAATATTTTCCTTCGTACTGAATTTGTGCTGCGTATTCATTTGATCTTCTCAAAGCTTCGTGCTTATCGATATCTAAACTAGTAACTGCAATTACTCTACCACCATTCGTTACCACATTTCCATTTTCCATTTTAGTACCTGCATGGAAAACATGAGTATGATGAATATTTTCTAGTGATGTAATCACATCTCCTTTTTT
>CAZYBY010000068.1:0-2629 GCA_964645385.1 uncultured Sphingobacterium sp. | reverse complement strand
TTGAATTTCTACAAATACACCTGTTGCCCCAAGCAACATGGTAGCTATACCCACAATGCTTGCCCATACACTACTTTTCAATACATCTGCATTTCCAATCATACTTTGTATTTGCATGGCAGCAACATCGCCAATGTATTTGCGTATCTGTTCGAATAATTCTCCTTCAATTGCTTGTTTACCTAAAAATAAACTACCTAACGATATCATAACTATAAGCATTGGTGCTAAGGAGAATATAGTGTAGTAAGCTAAAGATGCACTGAGCTTAATGGCTTTGTCGTTTACAAATTCTCTCCAAGTTGCTTTTAATACAAGCAAGTACAAAAGAATTTTTTTATTGACAAAGGCATTAAATTTCATTTTTTCTTATGTTTTCTATAACGTATAATATTTGCTCTTGACTAAATGGTTTTCCGAGAAATAATTTTGCACCTTTTTCTAAGGCAAATTCTCGTTCAATTAGTGTATCGAAAGCGCTTATAGCTATTACATTTATTTTAGAATTTACTTTTTTAATTTCCTCAATTTCCTCAAATCCTGAACCGTCAGGTAAATTATTATCAATAAAAATTATTTTATAACTCGACAGATCTACTTTCTTTAATTCAGCAATAGTATGTATACTGTGAACTATGTTAAAATGTTTCTTCAGAAATCCACCTAATAAAAAACAGATGTCTTCTTCATCATCTAAAATTAATATGGGGAAATGCCTAATCATATTGTATTTAAAAGGAATTCTAAACGAACTGTGGTTCCGTGAGAATCTCCATTTTTAATATATATTTTACCATTATTTTTTTCTGCTAACTCTTTTGAAATGGTCAAACCTAAACCATTTCCTTTTTCGTTATTCGTTCCTAGATGAGTATTAAATTCAGCTAATTCTTTAAACTCAACATTACTATATCCTTCAAATCCAATTCCATCATCTTCAATTTCTATTCTATACTTAGAACCTTCTAAAGAAGTAGTTATGTAGATATGTCCTTTTACTCTAGTGAATTTGATGGCATTATTCATCAAATTTCGAAGTATAATAAGTAAATGTGTTTTATCGATGTAAATATTATCTGTACCACAGATACTCATTCCTAAATTTATTTCCTTAGAATTGATACTGTAGTTTAACTCTTTTATCAAGTTCACAATCATTTGGTCAACTTCAGTTTTTTCAGGTTTTACATTTATTTCTGATAGTTGATTTTGCGACCATTCTAGTATATTTTCTATGGATTCAAATTGAGATACAAACTCTTTTCTCACTCTATCAAATAAAAAATTTATTTCCTCAGAAGTTAATGTTTTTTCTTTTTGAAAATCCAATAAATGATTTAAAGAATTAATCGGATTTCTAATATCGTGTGTTAAAATGGATAATAATTTAGTTTTATTGATATTGATTTTTTCTAATTCTATTTTTTGCTTTAAGATGATAGAATTATAATCTCTGTTCATTTTGTGGAAGTATAACATACATACCACTATTCCTGTGAATAATGTAAATACATCTAGAATATATATAATTGGGTCGAATGCTAATACTGATTGAACGCTGGGTTGTATATAACTAATAACAAAATATAAAACGACAGTTAGTAATACTCCTAGAATTCTATTTAAGGTTTTATTGTATACGATAAAAGATAGCATCGCAATCCCAAAATAATAATTCAAGGTGAAACTGCTAGGGTTATCTAATAAAGAATAAACACCAATCTGAATACATACACCAAAAAAAAGTATACTCCTTGCAAGTTGAGTACGTTTGTAATAATTCGCAACAAATACTAGTAAATAATAAATAGGTGCCGCAATCAAAGCATAGGTCAGAATGATATTGCCTACATTAAAACTTTGAATGAAAAATAAAATGGCAACAATTGTAATAAAAATTGCTCCAAAGTTTACCATTTTAACTTGGTTTCTTTCTATTTCATCTAAGTCATCTGATATACCAAGATTGATAATTCGGCTAAATGCTTTTAACATATATTGGGTGTTTTCGTAAAAATAGCATTAAAGAACTTCTGCCACAACAAAAGTACTTCCACCAACTATAATTAAATCATTTTTACCCGCTTTGGCTAGGGCATTTTTATAAGCATCCTGAACATTAAGATAGCTAGAACCTTTTAAATTAAAGGATTTTGCTAATTCTCTACATTCTTCGGCATCTAAACCCCGCGGTATATTGGGCTTGCAAAAATAATATTCTGCATCTGTTGGAAGTAGGGGAAATACTGCATTCGGGTTTTTATCGTTAACCATACCCCATACCCAATGTAGTTTTTCGAACTTTTGAAGACTTACTTGTTTTAGTACTTCTTTAATACCATCTTCATTATGTCCGGTATCGGCAAAAGCTAAAGGGTGCCGATTTATACAATCCCATCTACCTCTTAAACCTGTTTGAGTTTTTACTAGTTCTATACCTAGCTTTAATGATTCATCGGATATATTGTATTCCTTTTCTCTTAATAATACTACACTAGCTAAAACTCCAGCTAAATTTTTCTCTTGGTAGGTTCCTGGTAATGAACAAATATAAGTATCTACTTTTTTTTCTGTTTGTATCTCAAAAACAGCATTGCCTTCATTCGTCAGATCTTTTCTGGAAATTTTA
>CAZYBY010000067.1:0-7438 GCA_964645385.1 uncultured Sphingobacterium sp. | reverse complement strand
CTAATGTTGCTATTGTTACCGATGTTACACACGATACAACAACACCAATGATTAACAAAATTACTCAAGGTGATTTAGCGTGTGGTCGTGGTCCGGTAGTTTCTTATGCTCCTGCCGTACAAATGAACTTGAATAAATTGATCATTAATACTGCAGAGAAAAACAAAATCCCATTCCAACGTCAAGCTTCATCTAGAAGTACTGGAACAGATACTGATGCTTTCGCATATTCGAATGATGGTGTAGTTTCAGCCTTGATTTCATTACCACTGCGATATATGCATACCACAGTGGAAATGGTTCATAAAGATGACGTAGAGAATGTTATCAAATTGATTTACGAATCTTTACTCGTTATTAAAAACGGGCAAGATTTTAAATACATGAAGTAAGAAACTATTTCTTAAAATTCAACCTAAATTTAACAGAAGTCAATGTATCATTAGTACCTAAACCTGCTAATGATACAAAACCTTCTTCTTTTAATACAGAGTCTAACAAATTGTAATTTTCAGCATTTGTAATACTTGTATTAAAATACCCGAACTCATTTTTTAATTCTACTTTTTGATTTATAACGTATAAATCATTTCCTGATATTTTAAATATTGGGTAATAATCTTCATCGAAAAATGGGATATCTCTAACATCTACATAAACAGTATTGCCATCAATTTTATATACAACTGTATCCGTTGTTTGATTTACTGGATCAACAATTTGAAGTTTATTATTATCCATAAAAGTGAATAAAGCTTCCTCATTTGTTAAATTCGCTTCAGCCAAATACCTAGCTCTAGTTGAGTCTGCAATAAGAATCTCCGCACCTCCAGCAACATATCTTGCAATTTCAAAATTGCTAATATTAGAATAGGAGTAAGTACCACTTATAGATTGTAGTGTTGTACTTGTTTCATCCTTTTTACATGCAATTAATAGGGTTGAAAGAGATAAGCAAAACACAAATATTAATTTCAAATTTTTCATTTTTTTATAATTTATAATAACCGAAGGTAACAAAAATGATAGTTATTCACTATAGATTCAATTCCCAATTTATTGATGATCTCCTTTTAGGGTATTATATTTGAAAATGAAACAAACTTTACTCCTATTAGGTGCTGTTGCAATTATAGCTTGTAATAAAGCGCCAGAAACAAATCAAATTGATCCTTTAGTAAGTCATATTGATTCTAGCATCTCTCCTGCAGAAAATTTCTTTTTATATGCAAATAATGGATGGTTTAAAGCGAATCCAATTCCTAGCACAAAGAATTCAGTAGGTATTTTTCGAACTATACAAGATA
Source organism: uncultured Sphingobacterium sp. (assembly GCA_964645385.1). Lineage (GTDB taxonomy): Bacteria > Bacteroidota > Bacteroidia > Sphingobacteriales > Sphingobacteriaceae > CAJBVG01. The sequence goes on along the minus strand of CAZYBY010000067.1, from coordinate 6,131 downwards.
CAATTAACTCTCAAGTTCGTCAGGTTTGCGAGAAATCTGCTGCAATGAAAGACGCAGAGAAAGGTAGCAAAGAACAAATGATTGGCGATTATTACGCATCAGGTATAGATACGGTTACTATTGAGAAAAATGGACTATCTGCATTGAAAGAACAACTCGATATGATTAACGCAATTCATACCTCTACGGACATTGCTCAAGTTGCGGCAAAACTTCATGTAATTGGTTGTTCAGCTTTGTATAGCTTCAGAGTTGGTATCGATGATAAGAATTCTACAGCTTATGCTGCATTTATGTACCAAGGTGGTATTGGACTTCCAGATCGTGAATATTATTTCAGTAATGAAGGAGAAAACCCTAAAATCAGAGCAGAATATGTGAAGCATATTCAAAACATGTTGAGCATTTCAAAATTAACTACTAGTGTCGATGCTGGTAAAAAAGTATTTGAAATTGAAAAATCATTAGCTCAGGCTAGTCGTAAATTAGAAGATACTCGCGATCCATATAAAAACTACAACAAAGTTTCATTAGCATCATTTAGCAAAGAACTTCCTACCTTGAATACATCAACATTATTTTCAATCTACAATTTAAAAAATGTTGATAGTGTAATTATTGGTCAACCAGAATTTTTCAGTTCTCTAGAAAAACAACTTTCAAAAACATCTATAAGCGATTGGAAATTATACTTACAATGGCAATTAATTAGTACTTATGCTGAAAAATTAACGAAAGACTTAGATGCCGAAAACTTCAATTTCTTTGGTAAAATATTATCTGGAAGAAAGGCTCAAAAGCCTCGCTGGGAAAGGATTGTAGAGAATACTGATGCATCTTTAGGAGAGCTAATCGGACAAATTTATGTGAAGGAATATTTACCTGAAGGAACAAAAGAAAAACTTTTAGAAATCGGTGAAAATATCCGCACAGTTTATGCTGAGCATATTAAAAATTTAGATTGGATGAGTGCAGAAACAAAAGAAAAAGCATTATCTAAATTAGCAAAGGTAAACATGAAAGTAGGTTACCCTGATAAGTGGAAAGATATGTCGAGCATCAGCATCGACAGAAATAATTATGCGAAGAATGCCATCAATATTAGCGTTTGGCAATTCAACGATATGATCAGTAAATACGGCAAAGCTGTAGATAAATCAGAATGGGGAATGACACCTCAAACATATAATGCATATTACGACCCTACATTCAACGAAATTTGTGTGCCTGCTTGCAATATCATTGTACCAGGTTTCGAAGGTAGAATGCCGGATGATGCAGTGTTATATGGCATTATTGGAGGTTCTACATTCGGACATGAATTAACTCACGGATTCGACGACCAAGGAAGTTTATACGATGAAAAAGGAAACTTAAGAGATTGGTGGACCAAAGAAGATCGAGAAAAATTTGTTGCTAAAACAAAAATGATTGTTGAACAATATAGTGGCTATACTGTATTGAATGGATTGCATATTAATGGTGATGCAACACAAGGTGAAAACATTGCCGATTTAGGAGGATTAGTGATGGGCTATGAAGCATTCAAGAAAACTAAACAAGGTCAATCGAATGAAATGATTGGAGGATATACTCCTGATCAAAGATTCTTTTTAGGTTATGCTTATGCTTGGATGGTTAACTATACAAAGGAAACCTTAGAGCAAAGAGTAATGAGCGATGTTCATTCGCCTTCAGAATTTAGAGTAAATGGTGTAGTGGCAAACATGCCAGAATTCCACAAAGCTTTTGGTGTAAAAGAAGGAGATAAAATGTTCAGAGGAACAGATAAAATTGTTAAAATCTGGTAAAGATTTTTTTATATAATGAAAAGCCCTTAGCGAAAAACTAAGGGCTTTTTTTATTTCTTAATTCCCAAAAATCTCACAACACTACCGACTCCATTATGATATAGTCCTTCTTGAAGTTCAACTTCAACTTCTTCGAGATTTAATATTTCGAAGTTTTGAAAATCTGAATTTAGTTCTTCAATTGAAAATAACATATTGATATCATCCGGACCACCGATGCTAGGATTTTTTTGCTTTAGCGGTAAATTATTTTTCCCGAAAGCTTCAAAAATTATTACACCACCAGGTTTTAGATATTCAAGCAAATCTTTGTGAATAATAGATTTGATAGATGCAGGGAAGTGAGCATAAATTAAAGCAATTGCATCAAATTGATTCTTTTCAAACCCCATCAATTTATAATCACCAACCTGATAGTTTATCGAAACACTTAATTCTTCAGCTAATTTATCCGCCTTTTTTTTGCCTTCTTCACTAATATCAAATGCCGAAACATCCCAACCAAGTTGAGCTGCATAAACAGCATTTCTCCCCTCACCTTCAGCTGCAAATAATATTTCTGCTGGAGTAAATTTCTCTAAGCATTGAACAAGATAATTATTTGGTTTTGTTCCATACGCATATGCTTCGTTAGCATAACGTTCATTCCATTTATCTTTCATTATTTTATCCCTTCTATTATCGATTGTAATTGAGGCGCAGGAACTACTCCAGATTGGCGCCATACAATATTACCATTTTTAAATAGAATCATTGTCGGGACACTTTGAATTTGAAATACGGAAGCAATTTGAGGGTTTTGATCTACATCAATTTTTAAAATCGTAACATTCTCACCCATATTACTTTTCAAATCTTCTAAAATGGGTTTCATCATTTTGCAAGGACCACACCATTCTGCAAAAAAGTCTACTAAAGTGGGTGTTTCACCCTTAATAATCTCTGAAAATTTATTCGACATAAAGCGTATTAATTAGAATGCAAAAGTCGAGAATTTCTTAAAAATCATCTGCGACTAATGTCACAGAAGGAAAATAAAATATGAAACTTGAAACAAGCTGTTTCACATGCCAAAAATGGAATGCCATTTGAAATACCCATTATAGAATTGTGGTACAGTTTTAACAAAAAATGTGTTTTTAATATCCTTTAAAGCGATTTTGATACATTTTTAGGAATATTTCGATTCCACAATTTCGAGAATTTATCCCAAAATAGTACCAAGTTACTATTTTGAGTAATATGTGAAAAAGAATAAAAATGGAAAAAATGAAAAAAAAATTAGGAGTAATCATCGCCATAGTTGCTGTACTAAGTCCGCTTTTTACCACTGCGAAGTCGAAGTATTCTTATAAAAAATACGACAGCCAAACTATTGGAGTTGACCTTAATATTTTGCAAAGAACATTAGTGTCTAACGATGGCATTACGCATCAAAAATTTTTGGATGTTGGATATAGATTTTCTTATGTAAAGTCGATAAACAAGCAAGTTTCTGTAAACTTATCCGGCATGGCAACATTAGATCAGTATTCATTATTCAAAAAGAATACTGAAGCGACAGAAAATTATTTTCATATCCACAACAACAAGTTAGTTAGTTTAAGCACTGAATACAATTACAAGTTAGGTGAATACATTTCTATACATCCAAGAATTGGTATGGGGATGATGTTTTATGAGCAATCGCATAAAAACGAAGTTGGTGAAGATATCAATGCAAAGAAAATCGACCAGTTATTAATGTTAGGAGTTCAAGGTAAAATACACATAACTGAAAACATTGCATTAGGTGGTTCTATAGATTACATGTACAGTGTAGATGCGATCAAAAGTCCAGACGATAGCCATGCCTACTTAAATGCGCCAATGGCCTCAGGTGGTATATTTTATACATTCAGCAAAACGAACAGGAAGAATTATTGTATTAGATGTCCGAGGTTTTAATTCTGGTAATTAGTAGATGGTAACTGGTAGTTGGTATTAAAAAAATAGCAAATTCGATTTTATATAGATTTCAACTAGTCAATTAAAAAAGTTATCTACATCTTCACTACCCGATGTGCAAATCCGTTTATTTTTATTAGATAAACTCCTGAATCGAATTCCGATAAATCGATCTCATTCTTTTCAATAGTGGGTATTGATTTTAAAAGTTGACCTTGAATTGAATAAATCATAGCACTATTCTCGACTTCATAAGACAAACCGTCAATAAGAATACTTTGGTAAGTTGGGTTAGGCGAAATTTTTATTGCATTAATTTTAACAAGATCCACATTGGTAGTTAAATTGAAATACTTAGAAACACTTCCCCTGCAGCCTTTGCTATCCTCTATAATTAATTTCAAATCAATACTTGATCTACCTGCTAATAAAGATATTGGGAATTTATCTTTGTTTTGTAATAGTACCGGAGACGTATTTGCAGATGCGTTATCAACCCATTGTAAAGTGTTATATGGCTTAGTTAAAAAGCGTACATCTGCATAAATGGTATCGTTCATATTGCAACAAATTGCAGGATCATTTAAAATATTTATCAATGGCTCTCCTGTTTCAACAGTATCATAATAAGTTTTATAATAGCCTAAAACGTTTTTTACGGTTACAGTAAACGGAAATTTTCCCACACCAGCATTTGTAAAAAAAATCCATTTAGGATTAGAGATTACAATATTACTAGCTAAGCCTTTTCGATCCCAATTATATCTATTAAGAATTGAATCATAATCTCCCTTCCACCAAATACTATCGAGAGGTGTTGTGGATTTATTTATTATTCCAAAATTTATAATAGCACCAGGACAAGCTTCATCAGAAATTACTTCAACATTTACAGTATCTAATGACGAGGAATAAGTAAAATTTGCGTGAGTAAACAACACACAAAAAAATAAATTTATAAAAATCGCAAGTGTTTTCATACTCAAATATATAAACAATTTACCTGAATATCAATGACTTAAATATTCCCAGTGAGTCCATATAATCAGCATGGCCATGGTATCAAGATTGCAGTACTACTCCTTCCTCCCCACCATACACAAATCTACCACTTCCTCTCCTACTGTGTTAGTGGTGATCACTCTGTCTGTAAAAATATTGGAAAATTGATTGTCAAGCATTGCAGCTCGAAGGTATTCTTCTTCATGGAAATGCATCATAATTTCATCGCCTTTGCTTCCTTTCTGAATGCCCGAAGTTGAGTATGGTTTTTCCATTGTGCTTAAGTATAAATACCCACCATTATTTAAGCATTTACTGGCATCACTTATAAATTGAATGACTTCCTCTTTCGTTAAATATGGGAAACAAAAACCAGAAATAATCAAATCGAATTTTGAATTTATTGAAAGTATATCTCTTGCATCTTTAAGCTGAAAATTCCCATTAGGAATATTCTTTTTAGCAAGTGAAATCATGTTTTCAGACAAATCAATTCCTGATATTTCTAGAGCAGAATTTCTTTCTAATAAATATTTAGAAATATTAGCCGGACCACAGGCTACATCCAAAACTTTGAGCTGACTTTGAGCGAGATTGTGTATTAAATAATCTAGACTTTTAGAGTACATGCTTACATCCATAAATCGCTCCTCATAATACTCCGCGTATTTGTTGAAGATTGACGCCGCATGTTCTGAATGATCCATCTGATAGTTCTAAGTATTGAGATGTTAGATATTAGAAACAATGTTACAAAATTCTTGTTAATATTGTAAAACCACCCCAAATCTCGTAATTCATACCTCATAATTTATAATTCATAATTTATAATTCATATCTCATAATTTATAATTATTACCTCATGAAGAAATTACTCATAATTACATTAGCATCTTTATTTGGTTGCTCTTCTCAAGAACTTCCCTTAGAAACAGTAAAGAATGTCGACATAAAAAGATATGTTGGTAAATGGTATGAAATCGCTTCATACCCTCAACGCTTTCAGAAGGGATGTACTTGTACAACCGCAGAATATACTGCAACAGATGAAGGCTATATCATTGTAGATAATGCCTGCAATAAGGATAGTGTGAATGGTGAGAAATCTGGCATCAAAGGCAAAGCTTTTGTTGTTGAAAATTCTGGAAATGCTAAACTAGAAGTTCAATTCTTCTGGCCAATTAAGGGTAAATATTGGATCATCGATTTAGATAGTAACTATACCTACGCTGTAGTCGGACATCCAAATCGCGAATACCTTTGGGTACTTTCTCGAACTCCTCAAATGGATCAAACAATTTATGATGGTATTCTTGAACGCGTAAAAGCGAAGGGGTTTGATTTAAGCAAATTACAGAAAACTGTTCAGGT
>CAZYBY010000066.1:0-2896 GCA_964645385.1 uncultured Sphingobacterium sp. | reverse complement strand
AATCAAGCACCCCACTTTGTTGAGTGCCTTGTAAATCGCCTGGTCCACGAAGTTGTAAATCAATCTCTGCTATTTCGAATCCGTTATTGGTTTTCACCATAGTGTTCAATCGGGTTTTAGCATCGCTACTTAGTTTATTTCCACTCATCAAAATACAATACGATTGCTCCGCTCCTCTTCCTACTCTACCTCGTAATTGGTGTAATTGTGATAATCCGAATCGTTCGGAATTCTCAATAACCATAACACTTGCATTCGGAACATTCACTCCAACTTCGATCACAGTAGTGGCTACCATAATTTGTGTTTCACCTTTTACAAAGCGTTGCATTTCGAAATCTTTATCACCTGGTTTCATCTTTCCGTGTACAATGCTTACATTATATTTCGGACGAGGAAATGCTTTTACTACACTTTGATAGCCTTCTTCAAGATTAATCAAATCGAGCTTCTCCGACTCTTTTATCAATGGATAAACAATATAAACTTGACGACCTTTGGCAATTTCTTTTTCTAAAAATCCGAATAATTTTAAACGATGTGTTTCGTATTGATGAATGGTTTCGATAGGTTTTCTTCCTTTTGGTAATTCATCAATTACCGATGTATCTAAATCGCCATATAAGGTCATGGCTAAAGTACGAGGAATCGGGGTGGCTGTCATAACTAGCACGTGCGGTGGTTGTGAATTTTTCTTCCACAATTTCGAACGCTGCTCTACACCAAATCGATGTTGTTCATCAATAATAACCATACCTAGATTTTTGAACTTCACCGGTTCTTCAATCAAAGCATGCGTACCTAAAAGGATATCTATTTCACCGGCATCTAATGCAGATAAAATTTCTTTTCGTTCTTTTGTTTTAGAAGAACCTGTAAGAATTCTAATATTGATATCCATGCCTTTAAGTAAATCCGATAAACCCGCAAAGTGTTGCTGGGCAAGGATTTCCGTAGGTGCCATTAAACAAGCTTGAAATCCGTTATCGATAGCAAGGAGCATCGTTAATAATGCGACAATCGTTTTTCCGGAACCAACATCTCCTTGTAACAATCGATTCATTTGAAATCCCGTATTCGTATCGCTACGAATTTCTTTCACTACACGTTTTTGCGCATCGGTTAATTCAAATGGTAATTGATGACTATAAAATTGATTGAATTTTTCTCCTACTTTAGAGAATATAAATCCTTTCGTATTTAATTTTCTTCCTTTGTTTGCTTGTAATAATTTCAGTTGAATTAGAAACAATTCTTCAAACTTCAATCGTGCTTGCGCGCGTTGCAATTGTTTAGGAGAAGTTGGGAAATGTACTTCTTTCATTGCCTCTGCTCGAGGCATCATTTTATATTTTTCTAAAATATTTTGAGGAAGGAATTCGTGTATTTCATTTTCGGCTTGCAACATTAATTGCTTCTGCAATTTCATGATGCCTTTAGAATCGAGAAAAAAAGTTTTTAATTTTTCTGTTGATGAATATACAGGTTGAAGAGCAGTAGCATTTTCAGGTTTAAAATCCTTACTCAGCTCCATCTCCGGATGTACAATGTTTACTCGCATTCCGTAAGCATTCGGTTTCCCAAACACCACATATTCTTGGCCAACTACCAAAGATTTATCGATCCATTTTGTTCCTTGAAACCATACTAATTCCATAGCACCAGTATGGTCTTCAACAATAGCTGTTAAACGCTTACCTCGACGTTCACCAAGCATTTGTTTCGACATTAATTTTGCTCGAAATTGAATATAAGGTAATTCAGTATTTACTTCAGCAATGGTATAGAATTGTGTTTTATCGATATATCGAAAAGGATAATGACGGATAAAGTCGCCGAATGTGAAGATGCCCAATTCTTTTTTGATCACTTCAGCTTTCGTCGGACCAATACCTTTCAAGTATTCTATGGGTGTATCGAAAAAACTCATCGCACTAAAAATAGAAAATAATATCGTGATGGGCGAATAGAATTTTGGTATGTTTGCATCGTTATGTTGAAGAAAAAAGAATATCTACCAATTGTATTGTTGATTTTACTTTCCTTAATCTGGGGCAGTTCATTTATTTTGATGAAAAACGGATTGAAAGTGTATAGTGCAGCACAAGTTGCAACAATGCGTATGTTCTTTTCATTTTTATGTTTACTACCTCTAACTTTAAAGCATATTTGGAAAATTCCATTAAGAAAATATGGAATTATTACCTTAGTAGGACTCCTCGGCAACGGCTTACCTGCATTACTTTTCGCAACGGCACAAACCAAATTAAACAGTTCTACTGCTGGAGTATTAAATTGTTTAACACCTCTATTTACATTAATTGTTGCTGCGGTATTTTTTAAGCAGAAATTCGGAATGCAAAAAATTGTTGGAGTGGTACTCGGGTTATTTGGAGCCATAACCTTAATCATGTTGCGAAGCAACGGAAGCATCGATCCGAATTATCAATATGGATTATACATTTTAGTAGCTACAATATGTTATGCTTGGAGTGTAAACTTGATAAAGGTTTATTTAGCAGGGATGCCAGCAATTGCAATATCATCAATGGCCTTACTATTTATCGGACCAGTATACGGATATTATTTATTTGCGCATACCGATTTTATGATACGTACTGAGTTAGCAGATGGAGCACTTCACGCATTAGGATTTGTATTTTTATTAGCATTATTTGGAACTGCAATATCACTAGTGCTATTCAACAAGCTAGTACAAATCACAACAGCAATCTACGCATCATCGGTAACCTACTTAATTCCGATCGTAGCGATCTTCTGGGGAGCAATCGACGGCGAACCGATCACAATCATACACCTCATAGGTATGACTGCTATACTCTTCGGAGTCTACCTCGCGAACCGCACGAAGTAACCCAGGGTTTTAACTCCGGGA
>CAZYBY010000065.1:0-1829 GCA_964645385.1 uncultured Sphingobacterium sp. | reverse complement strand
TCTAATGGAAGAAATATGAGTAAAGCTTCAAAAATTTTAGTAAAAATTGGAGATAATTTATCCGGAATAAAATCTTATAAAGCTTATATCGATGATGAATGGGTAATTATGGGATACGATGCTAAATATGCTCTTCTATCTCATACTTTCGAAGAAAATTTAAGCCCTGGAAAACATGTTTTTCGTTTAGTTGTTACTGATATGAAAGATAATAAATCTCAATACATAGCAAGCTTTACACGATAACAATGAGCACACTAAAAGTAGGCGCGAAAGCCCCAGCATTTAAAGGCAAAAACCAAAACGGAGAAACTATTTCTATTGCTGATTTCAAAGGCAAAAAATTGATTTTATTCTTTTATCCAAAAGATAACACTCCAGGGTGTACTGCTGAAGCTTGTAGTTTAAGAGACAACTACAAACTTCTTCAAAAAAACGGATTCGAATTAGTAGGAGTAAGTGTTGATGATGAAAAATCTCATCAAAAATTTATCACAAAATATGATTTACCTTTTCCTTTAATTGCAGATACAGATCAAAAAATTGTAAATGCTTATGGATTATGGGTTGAAAAAAGTATGTATGGTAGAAAATACATGGGAACTGCTAGAACTACTGTAATTATTGATGAAGCAGGGAAAATAGCACATATCATAGAGAAGGTTGACACTAAGGATCATGCAAACCAAATCTTAAGTATATAAAAAAAGGCATTCTGAATAGAATGCCTAATAAAACCAACCAACTTTATACGAACTTATACTAATTTATTCTCATTGTGTCTTCATAGAAATTCACAATTCCGGTAGAAATATCGTGTGTGCCTCCAACAATTCCCACTTGCCCAGCTTCAATCATTTCTTTTAAAATCGGACTTCTTTCCATTATCGATTTTACTGTACGTTTAACATTTATTGTCGAAACGTTTTCTACAAACTGAGGATTACTGGAAGTTCTATTTTCTTTCGTTTCTAATTCATCATCTACTGCAGGTCTGATTTTAGTAAGTAATGAAGTTAAATTTCCCATTTCAACATGATCACAAGCTCCTTTAACTGCTCCACATTTTGTATGCCCGAGCACTACAATAATCTTTGCTCCCGCCACTTTACAACCAAACTCCATGCTCCCCAATATATCCTCGTTTAAAATATTCCCTGCAATGCGAACACTAAATACATCTCCCAATCCTTGGTCGAAAATTAATTCTGCAGAAGTTCTACTATCTATACAACTTAATATTACTGCAAATGGATGTTGACCATCTGAAGTCTCATTCGCTTGTTGCAATAAATTTCTATTAACCTTTAAATTGTTTACAAATCGTTTATTCCCATCTACCAATAACTCCAAGGCCATTTTTGGTGTAATAGCTGATTGCATTTCCTTCGTAAGTGTTTTCATACTTCAAAGTTAGTGTTATTTTTTAAAATGATAGCATTACTATCAATAATAATTGTAAAAATATATTTACTACTTTTACCTACTATATTGAAAATGCCATTTATGAAGCTGAAATTACAAATTGAGATGAACGATGCCTTATATCTGAGAAATCCAGAGGGCACAGAGTTGGGGAAAAAGATTATTAAATATAGTATAGAACTAATTCATAAAAACGGCTTCGAATCTTTCACCTTCAAGAAGCTTGCTGAAGAAATAAATACCACAGAAGCGGGTGTATACCGCTATTTTGAGAACAAACATAAGCTGTTGGTATATTTAGCTGCTTGGTATTGGTCATGGATTTCTTATCAAATTAAATACCACACAAATAACATAACAGATGCAGAGCAAAAGCTAAAAAGGGTCATTAAACTTTTAGCTAA
>CAZYBY010000064.1:0-2038 GCA_964645385.1 uncultured Sphingobacterium sp. | reverse complement strand
GCTTTACTCATTCCAATTCCAACTACTTCGTAAGGATTTTTCAAATCGTTTACACCTGTATCGCCAACACTTAATAAATAAAACCAGAAGTTTTGAACACCTGAATTGTTATGTACTCCACAATAATCATTATTCCCATCTGGAACACAATTAACAGTGTTTGTCCATGCTACTCCACCGTAAGTATCCGGATTATTAAAACGATTTGGATTAGACATATCACGAAGTGTAAATGATCTCGTTCCGATATTCCACGATGCTGTATTTCCAAGTCGGAAGAATTCTATAACCGTCCCGAAAATATCACTAAAAGATTCGTTCAAAGCACCTGATTCTGATTCGTAATTCAAACCAGCTGTAAATTGAGTAACACCATGTGTTAACTCGTGTCCCACGACATCAATATAAGTTAATGGTTCACCATTTCCATCACCATAACAAGAATACGAGCCTGTCCAGAATGCATTGAAATAATTTAAATCGTAATGTACATACTGAAGCATTTTACCTCCAGCACCATCAAAAGAATTATATCCTAAAGTATCGTAATAATAATCATAAGTACTTTCTGCTGCATGATGACAATCTAAAGCTGCATCATCTTTTGCAATATTTGCCATGCTCCAGTTCTTTGAAGTACTTGTAAAATCAACTGCATCAAATTCAAATAAAGTCTGACTATTACGTGTTTCAATTTGCATACCTCTACCTCTTCTATTATTTTCTCTCAACACAAAATTATTGGGGGCGATACTATCTGTTTGAATTGATTGAACTCCAATATATCTAGTTGTTGCAGAGCTTTTAACATCTATAGCACAAGTTGTTGAAACCTTTTTTAGTACATCACCTGTTTGTGCATCAATGTATACATTATATCTAGAAAGTGGTTTGTGTGTAAATACATCTAGTTTGTAAGCATACTTAAACTCCTTACCGTTTATTGTATTTATAGGCAAAAGAACCAATGTTGTTTTAGGGTCGTAAGAGAAATCAGGTTTATTTAAAGCAACTTTCATTGCAGCTTCTTCTGCCTTGCGATCCCATTTATATTCTTCAGCAGGAACAGCGGTTTTAGCAAATGCTAAAGCTTGATTAGTTGTGATGTTAATTTTATTAACAGGGCTTAGATTAGCATAATAATCTCCTGTAATATTCTGAATTTTACCATCAGCTTGAATAACATTTACTACAGCAAATTCAACAGGAATATTTTGATATTTCTGTTGAAATTTATAAATATTTTGATTTGTATTTTTATCGAGATGATTAGATGTATAAGCTAATGCATCTTCATTCCTTAGAGGGAAAATCGATTTAGCCCAGGTATTCAAATTTGCATCTGAAATAGCTACTGGTGCATTATTTTTTTGAAATGAAATAAATGCAGGGAAGTTTGTTCTATTATTGTACTCTACTTTTTGAGCAGATGTATTGATCACCGATGTGCTTACTTTTGCTTGGTATTGTGCATTAACCAAAATGGGTGAAATAATGGCTAAACTAAATACTAATTTTCTCATAAAAACAAATTGTTGAATAAGCAAGATAATCAATACCCGCCAATTCAACAATTCATTTCTAAAGAATAACTATTTTAATTGGAAACAGCCTCATTTCGCTCTGTATTTTCAAAAAATAGCTCGTTTTTATCGTTACATTTCAACAAAATCGATGAATCCTTACTCACTTTTCCAGCCAATATGAATTTCGACAATTCATTCAAAACCTTTTTCTGGAGTACCCTTTTTAATGGGCGAGCTCCAAATTGAGGGTCGTAACCTAGCTGAGATAACCAATCTATGGCTTCATCTGTAGCATTCAACTCTATGTCCATTTCTTTTAAGCTTTTTTGAATGCCTTTGAATTGAAGAATTACGATCTCTTTTACTTCATCTCTAGATAAAGGATTGAACATTATGACTTCGTCAATTCTATTTAAAAATTCCGGACGAATGCTTTGTTTTAATAATTCGAAGACTTGATTTTTTGCTTTCGCAATTATTTCATCACGATTAAAATCTGTTAACAATGAAAA
>CAZYBY010000063.1:0-2515 GCA_964645385.1 uncultured Sphingobacterium sp. | reverse complement strand
CGGAAAATAACCATATCGGTCAGTTCAGGATGCTGAACAGGTGATGGTACCCCTTCAAACCAACGTACAGGACGTACACAAACGTACAAATCTAATTCTTGGCGTAGCGCCACGTTCAAAGAACGAATGCCCCCACCGACAGGTGTGGTTAAAGGGCCTTTAATTGAAACCACAAACTCGCGTAGCGCATCAAAAGTTTCTTCTGGCATATAGGAGCCATAAATTTTATTGGCTTTTTCACCGCAGTAAACTTCCATCCACTCAATCGAGCGTTTACCGCCATATGCTTTTTGTACTGCAGCATCTACTATAGTTTTCATGGCTGGTGTAATGTCGACACCAATACCATCGCCTTCAATAAAAGGAATAATCGGTTGATTTGGAACATTTAATGATAAATCTGCGTTTACGGTAATTTTACTACCATCCGCAGGAACGATGATCTTCTGATAACCCATTTTGCAGGCGCTCCCTTTTATTATAATTGGCAAATTTAAAAAATAATTGCCGATAGACAATACTTTCCACTCTTCTTATCGCATAATAGCTTAATCGAATTCCGCTGTTTTTGAGATTTATACGAGAAATAACTACATTTCTCTATTAAATAAATCTTGATATTTCTTATTTTATGTAATTACAGAAGTTATTGACTATGAAAATCGTCATCCTGAATAATGCTGATAATATGAGTCTGTATCAATCCGTTACAATCTAATGAAAACCACTAAAACCCTTACAAAACAAAACTTACACTCTATTTTAGTCTTTTTTATTCTATTTTAATCCTCAATAAAAACGGGTATCTTAACGGGTAACATATTTCTATTAACAAGATACCCGTATGCTCACCGATGCAAAAGTCAGAACTTTAAAATCACTAGAAAAATCTTACCGAATACTTGATGCTGAACGTTTATATATTGAAGTGCGCCCGACTGGTAAAAAAATTTGGCGATTCAAATTTGTCTTACATGGAAAAGAAGGGACTATTAGTTTTGGCGAATACCCTGCAGTATCACTTCAGGATGCTCGTAAGCTTAAAGACGAGGCTAAAGCTAAACTTGCTAAAGGCTTGAACCCTGTTGAAGAAAAGAAAAAAGATAGAATTGAAAAAGAATTGGCTGTTAACAATACATTTAAGGCCATTGCTCAAGAATATGTTCAAGAGAGAATGAAGTACAAATCAGAGGACTATATCGGCCGTTTTAATAATTCTATGGAAAAGGATGTCTACAAAGCCATTGGCAATAAGCCAATCAATGACGTTAGCTCTGCAGATATCTTATCCATTATGAAGAACACTGTTCAACGTGTATTAAGTCAAGGGAAGCATGGCACTGGTGAGTCTGCTGCCAACCTTAATCGTAGATTCATTGGTTTAGTTATGCGCTATGCAATTGTGACTTTACGCGCTGATAACGATCCCACCTACGCGGTAAGGGAGGCCATTGAATCCCCTGAGGTAGAACATGCTCGACCACTTGAAAAGCATGAGAAGAATGCACTACGACAAAATATTGATAGTTATGGAGGTTCTACAACCGTTAAGAATGCATGTTTGGCAATGCTTTACTCTATGCTCAGGACTGTTGAAATAAGAAAAATGGAATGGAGTTTTGTAGATTTTGAAGAGAAGATTATCAAATTTCCTAAAGCCTCTAGACGATTAAAGCAAGAACGAATAATGAAGAAAAATCGAGTTCATATCGTTCCCATTTCCAATCAATTACTTAATATTTTGAATGAACAATATGCTTTTACTAAAGATCAAAAATATGTATTCCCTTCCCCGCAAAAAAGAGACTGCATGATCTCTAGAACTACTCTAAACAAAATGCTTACATATATTGGCTTAAATCAAGTAACAGCTCATGACTTTAGGGCTACAGCCTCAACTGAATTAAATGGCCTTGGCTATAATACTGACTGGATTGAAACACAACTAGCCCATGCCGAAGTAAATAAGACCCGCGCTTCATATAACCATGCGAAATATTTGACTGATCGTAGAAAGATGCTTCAGGATTGGGCAAATATTGTAGATAGCTGGAGCACATGAATTATTGCATATTCCTATATAAACCTACCATCTATTCTTATTCGTAGCCTACCATTCATTCTTATTTCTAGTAGGCCACTCAGATATATCATCTTCTTTAATGATTAAATTAATTATTCACGTATGTCTTTAGTACTTTGTACCAAAGCATCATATTGAGTTACGTCATTAGCTTTCAATCTGTCCAATATAAATTTTGCAGCACTAATCATTTCTTGTGAAGAAATTGGTCTCATTGTTCTATCAAATATTTCTTCGGCATGTGAATACTCATTTGCAATTCTATCCACAAGCTTAAAATGGTTAAGATTATTTTCTGAATCAAAGAACTTCTCTCTAAATACAGACTTATCTTGATCAGAAGGATATTTAAAATAAGTATAGACCTCAAAAAACTTTCTCATATTATTGCTAAAATTATAAATTTGATCTGGGCCTAATTCAGTTGCTGCA
>CAZYBY010000062.1:0-1824 GCA_964645385.1 uncultured Sphingobacterium sp. | reverse complement strand
TCAAAATCGTGGACTTTAACTTTAACGATGATTCGATTACCACGAAAATCAGTCAGTCTAGCTTTCGGAGTACCTACCAACCCCTCTGATTCCTTTGGTTCTTCGGCAATTGTCGAATTAGGTTTTGTTTTAACATAATTTACAGCATCTTGGATTGTTCCAGTCAAGACAATCGGTACAACTTTAAGATTGAATGATTTTGCAATTTCTTCGATGTTTTCTCTAGCGAGGAAAGTGTCTCCAACTGCAATGTCGAATAGAATAAAATCTTGGTCTTTTTTATAAGCACTTCCAGATTGGATTTTTCCACCATAACCTTCACCGTAGAAAGTTACAGGTTGTGACCCAAACTTTTGCTCAAAGATTTCTTCATTTGTGATTCCTAAGAAAAGTTTGTTGAGTGTCTGGAGAAGAGGAGTTGGCATCTGAGCATTATCAGTTCTACCACCGAACATGACAGTATGTCCATCCCAATGAACACGGACATTAGTACCATCAATTTTTTCCGTGAAAATCCACTGATTGTCTTTCAAGTATTCAATACATTCATTTCGGAATTTCCCCTCAATGAGTTTTTTGTTTCCTTCCATGTCTCTTTCAAAAAGAGTTTCAATTTTATGGTATTCTTTCATATATTAGAGGAACTTACTAGTAATATCATTGACAAGCTTATCCGCCAAATTAGCTTTCTGAAGCTCAGCGTTGAGGTCGATATCTTTACAACCTTCCTCAAATTTCTCCTGTGCAGCATTAATTTTAGCAGTGATTGCTGTCATGATTCGTCTTTTGATTGTGTTATCTTTCCACATGATTATTCTTCATCTTTCTCAGAAAGGATTGGATCTACAACTTCAGTTTTGAAGTCTTCACCAAACTTTTTGAGAAGATATGATTCAAAGACCTCACGACCTTCTTCTGTTAAGTTTTCATTCATGTCAAGAATCCCTGCTTTAATGAATGACTTTTCTGGCTCCTTTTTGAATTTAAGTGCGAATTTTTCTTTAAGTGTTTTCATATTTGATGATGAGATTAGTTTCATATCGTTGTCGTTTGTCCAGTAAGTAGTATATGTTCCATCTTTATCCCATTTGAGATCATACTTATTGTTACCATGGACTTTAACAACCACACCGGTATCTCCTTCACAATGTGTATTTGCAGTAAGACCACCGACGACTTTGAACCTGTCTCCAACTTTAAATTGGTACATTTGTTAATTCTTAAGATTGATAAATGGAACTGTAGTTCCAGGAATCATCTGAGCAGGGAGATGACCATCCCATTTCTCAAGTGCTTTCAACTGAACATAATCAGATCCACCTTGTGCAGCAAGTGATTGTGCCTGGATACGCTGAGCTTCAGCAACACCCTGAGCCTGAACAATTGCTTGTTCCTTTTCATACTTAACCTGCTCAAGTTTATTTTTAGCAGCTTCAGCATTTTGGACTGCAGTTACCTTGGCTTCAATAGCAGCATTAAAAGCTGGTGAGAAGTCAAAGTTTGTAAGATTAGACTGGG
Source organism: uncultured Sphingobacterium sp. (assembly GCA_964645385.1). Taxonomy (GTDB): domain Bacteria; phylum Bacteroidota; class Bacteroidia; order Sphingobacteriales; family Sphingobacteriaceae; genus CAJBVG01. Next base: position 306 of record CAZYBY010000062.1, on the reverse strand, counting down.
ACAAAATTGCACCTTTTTCTGGGAGTTGTTCACCAAGAGCAACAGCCACTTTATCTGAGATCTCAGGTCGTTTTGTCACAAGTTCCTCAGCTGTATACTGAGCAGTGTATGACTTGACTGTTTCACGTATGATTGGTTCAACTACATTGTACCCGAACTGTTCTGCAGATCGATACTTTGTATAAATATCAGTTGCATTTGCTGGATTCACACTATAGTTGACTACAATGTTTGCCCAAACAGCCTGGAGATCTTTTGATGAAGCAGAGAGTGAAGATGTGTCAATGTCATCACCTTCAGTACCAT
>CAZYBY010000061.1:0-2455 GCA_964645385.1 uncultured Sphingobacterium sp. | reverse complement strand
CTTCGTGGGCTTCTTGAGCACCAGCCGACTTTGTTTTGTATTTTCTAAGTTGATGATACTGATTGCCGTAAGCACTTAAGATTTCTTTCTCAGCAGCCTGCAATGCAGTATCGGATAGATTCACAGAGTCGGTACGCATGTATGTAATTTTACCCGACTCGTATAATTTTTGAGCAACGCTCATTGTTCTCGAAACCGAGAAACCTAATTTTCTACTTGCTTCTTGTTGTAAGGTTGAAGTTGTGAAAGGCGCAGATGGACTTCGCTTCGCGGGCTTTACTTCTAAAGAGCGAACAGTATATTTTGCTGGTATACAATCTTGTAAGAATTTTTCTGCATCAGAAACCTTTGCAATTCTAGAACTTAATTCCGCTTTGAAACCAGTTTTCTTTGTTCCATCTGTATTAAACAATGCCATAACTTTAAATGAAGCTTCAGCATTGAAATTATTGATTTCCCTTTCTCTATCTACAATTAAACGAACTGCAACAGATTGTACACGACCTGCAGATAATGAAGGCTTTACCTTACGCCATAATACAGGAGAAAGTTCAAAACCTACTAATCTATCTAATACACGACGAGCTTGTTGAGCATATACAAGGTTATAATCTATACTACGAGGATTCTCAATTGCCTTTACAATTGCGGGCTTAGTAATCTCGTGAAATACAATTCGTTTGGTTTTTTTAGCATCTAAACCTAAGGTTTCAAATAAATGCCATGAAATAGCTTCTCCCTCACGGTCCTCATCGGATGCTAGCCACACCATTTCAGCATCCTTCGCTAATTTCTTCAGTTCAGAGACTAAAGCCTTCTTTTCAGCGGGTACCTCGTATTTTTGTGCAAATTTGTTTTCAATGTCAATGGCATTATTCCCCTTCACTAAATCACGAATATGTCCATAGCTCGACTTCACCATAAAGTCCTTCCCAAGATATCCCTCAATCGTTTTTGCCTTTGCTGGTGACTCTACTATTAATAAATTTTTAGCCATAATTTTTTACCTTTTCTTAATTAATATCCTAACTCACAGAATGCAAATAAACATAATCTATTGCCTAAGTGCAAATTGAAGGGCATTTTGAAGTACAAATTGTTAATTTTGAACATTCTAACTCGAAATATATTATTTATAGTTACAAATAATTTTTAATTACATAAAATATCTCACTACTCACTACTTACTACTTAAAACTATCCATGTACGATCATACTTTCTCAAAAATAGACTACACCCTAAATCCTTTAGAAAAAGGTGAATATGAGCAATGCACTTTTACGCAATGCGATTTTTCAAACACAGATTTATCGAAAGTTGTGTTTGTAGATTGCGTTTTCAAAGAATGTAATCTTAGTTCAGCAAATATCAATCAAACTGCTTTCAGGGATGTTAATTTTATCGATTGTAAAATGATAGGCTTACATTTTGAATACTGTAATGAGTTCTTATTATCGATGAATTTCGAGAATTGTGTGTTAGACTTATCTATATTTTATAATAGGAAATTAAAGAATACTTCTTTTATAAAATGCTCTTTAAAAGAAGTGGATTTTACGGATTGCGAACTCAAGGGTTCAATATTTTCCGATAGTGATTTGCATAGGGCAATATTTGAGAATACCAATTTAGAATCAGCAGATTTTAGTTCTGCATATAACTTCAATATAAATCCAGACATCAATTTAATTAAAAAAGCAAAGTTTAGTTTGAATGGATTACCTGGATTGCTAACGAAATATGACATTCTGATATCTTAATTTAATCCGAACTTTTTTGAATCAGTTATGTCAGTTCTAAAAATAAATTGACATGAGAAAAATATTTACTTTGTTTTTGCTCACTATGGGTTTTAATGCAATTGCACAAGAATTAAAGCCATTCAACTATGTTGTAAACGAGAAGTCACATACAGGATATTATGTAATTCCCAAGCATGTTGACGAAAACACCAAAACTATTTTAATTGTACACGAATGGTGGGGATTGAATGAATATCCTAAGCAAAGAGCTGCTCAATTAGCTAAAGACGGTTTCATCGCTGTTTGCTTAGATATGTATGGAACTGGTATAATTGCAGACAATCCAAGTGATGCTGGCAAACTTGCTGGAGCATTTTACGCTAGTCCGGATTTAGCTTATAAAACTTTTATCGAAGGCTTAAATGCTAGTAAATTGATAAAAGGGGTTCAAGCTGATAAGATGGCTGCTATAGGATATTGTTTCGGAGGTAACATCGTTTTGAATGCAGCTAAAAATGGCGCACCTTTAGATGCGGTAGTGAGCTTTCATGGGAATTTAAACGGACCTGCTCTTGAAAAAAATAAATTAAAAGCAGCAATTTTAGTTTGTAATGGAGCTACAGATAAATTTGTTCCTCAAGCGGATATTGATAATATACAAAAAGAAATGAATAAGAATAAAGCAGACTATACGTTTATTAATTACGAAAAT
>CAZYBY010000060.1:0-3752 GCA_964645385.1 uncultured Sphingobacterium sp. | reverse complement strand
AATTAAAATTGGTATTATGGGATGTATCGTAAATGGTCCGGGTGAAATGGCAGATGCCGATTACGGTTATGTGGGCACTGGCCCGGGTAAAATTACCTTATACCGAGGGAAAGAAGTAGTACGTAAAAATGTTAACACAGAAAATGCTGTGGATGAGCTTATCGAGCTTATTCGTGAGGATGGAAATTGGATTGAAAAATAGTTAGTGTACTTTTTACAATAATTAAATAACAATTCTTATCTTTAGGTGTTAATATCTAAAAAAACGAATATGTCTAGTCCAATAAAATCGATTGCTGTAATGACTTCCGGTGGGGATTCACCAGGAATGAACGCAGCTATTCGCGCGGTAGTAAGAGCAGGTTTATCATACGGAGTAAAAGTATACGGAATAAAAAGAGGTTATGAGGGGATGATTGAAGGAGATATTATTCCAATGGAATCTCATTCGGTAAGTAATATTATTCAAAGAGGTGGAACCATATTGAAATCAGCTCGTAGCGAACGCTTCAGAACTGTAGAAGGACGAAAATTAGCATACGAACAATTACGTAAACACGAGATAGATGCGGTAGTAGCGATAGGTGGAGATGGTACATTTACTGGAGCTTTACAATTTAATAAAGAGCACGATATTCCATTCGTAGGTATACCAGGTACAATCGATTGTGATTTATACGGAACAGATTACACCTTAGGCTTCGATACAGCTGTAAACACAGCGGTTGAGGCTATCGATAGAATTCGAGATACGGCAGATTCTCACGATCGATTATTCTTCGTAGAAGTGATGGGTAGAGATGCAGGATTTATTGCACTTTACTCAGGAATTGCTGGTGGTGCAGAAGCAACATTAATACCAGAATCCAAAACTGATGAGAACGCATTGATGGAAATGTTGGGAAAAGGTTGGGAGCGTAAAAAATCATCAATGATAGTTGTAGTTGCCGAAGGTGAAGTTATTGGCGGTGCATATAAAATTGCCGAAAAAGTAAAATCAAAATTCAAACATTACGATATCCGTGTCAGTGTACTCGGGCATATGCAAAGAGGAGGAAGTCCGAGCTGTTTAGACAGAGTTTTAGGAAGTAGAATGGGTGTAGCAGCCGTTGAAGCCTTACTTGCTGGAAGAGTGCAAATTATGATCGGAATTGTGAACAATCATATTCATTATACTTCCCTCGAAAAAGCGGTTAAGCACAATCAGGATATCGATATGAACCTCTTGAGATTGGGCGAAATCTTATCTTCTTAAGCCCTTATTTAAAATTTGTCTAAATAATTGGTCTGACAATGATGTGACATAGTTCTGCGATTTTAGAGCTTAATTTGTACATAGTTATTAGTACAAAAAGGTTGAAAAATCTACGAATTATAGCATTTACACACAAAACCCTAGATCTTAAAGAGATAGGTAAGCTTGTGTTAGCACCAGAAGAAAAACAACAAGTTTTAACATCTCTAAAAGAAGAGTTAAATATCGAAGAGTTGTTTTACATAGGCACTTGCAATAGAGTAGAGTTAGTGTTCACACACGATAGCGACATTAACGATTACCTTCTTACAAAAATCATCAACAAACTTTCTAACAACAAATATTCAGACATTGATGTATTGAAAGCTTCGGCTTCAATTTACAAAGACGAAGAAGCAATGATTCACCTAATGAGAGTATCAAGCTCATTGGAGTCGTTAGTTGTAGGGGAGAAAGAAATTTTAGCTCAAGTTCGTCAATCGCACGAAGAATGTAGGGCTTGGGGATTAAATGGTGATTTTCTGAGATTATGTATGAATAGAGTGGTGAAAACTGCCAAGGAAATTTATACAGACACAAAAATCTCAGAGAAACCAATTTCAGTAGTATCTATAGCATACCGTTTACTAAGAAATATCGCGGTAAACGATCATACTCGATTCTTGATTATTGGCGCAGGCGAAACCAATCAATTATTTGCTAAATACTTAAAGAAACAAAAATTAAGCAACTTCACAGTATTTAATCGCACCTTAGAAAAAGCTCAAACATTAGCAGCAGAATTAGAAGGGGAAGCATTACCATTAAGCGATTTATACACTTATAATAAAGGTTTTGATGTAATAATTACTTGCACTTCGGCAGTAGAGCCCATCATTACTTCAGAAGTTTACAAGCAATTATTGAATGGAGAAACAGGAAAGAAAATCATTTTAGATTTAGCTATTCCAAACGATACTGCAGCCGATGTAGTAGAAAACAATAATCTTCATTTCATTAATATCGAAAGCATTCAGGAAACGATTAAACGCAATATGGACGAACGTTATGGTGAATTATGCCATGCGGAGAACATTATTGAATCGAATATGAATGAATTTCGTCCTTTAGTACGCCAACGTAAAATCGAATTGGCGATGCAAGTTGTTCCTCAAACGATTAAAGAGATAAGAAATACAGCCATCACTTCTGTTTTTGCAGATGAAATCAATGAACTAGACCAACAATCGAAAGAAGTTTTGGATAAAGTTCTTAATTACATGGAGAAGAAATATATTAGCATTCCTATGTTGATGGCGAAAGATATCCTCATCAAGGAATAAGGTGCTGAGAAATTAATGGAAAAATTTAAAATTACAATTGGATCTCGCGGTAGTGATTTAGCACTATGGCAAGCTCACCACGTGAAAGATCGCTTAATCGGTTTAGGCGCCGATGTAGAAATAAAAATCTTCAAAACACAAGGCGATAAAATTCAACATCTAAGCTTAGATAAATTAGAAGGAAAAGGTTTCTTCACCAAAGAGCTGGAAGATGCTTTGTTAAATAATGAAATTGATCTTGCTGTTCACTCACATAAAGATTTACCAACTATATCTCCTGAAGGACTAGTAATTGCAGCGGTTTCGGAGCGAGAAGATCCTTCGGAATACATTCTAATTCGTAAAGATGCTGTTGACGATTCACTAGAATTCTCATTCAAAAAAAATGCAATTGTTGGTACTTCATCTGCTCGAAGAAAAGCTCAGCTATGTTCGTTCAGAAAAGATGTTCAGATAAAAGATATTCGAGGAAATGTTCCTACTCGTATTCAAAAATTGCGCGAAGGACAATTTGATGCTATCCTTTTAGCTAAAGCTGGGGTTACTCGTTTAGCCTTAGATTTATCAGACTTATATGTTTACGAAGTTAGCCCGAAGAAAATAGTACCTGCACCCGCACAAGGTGTGCTAGCCTTACAGATCAGAGAAACAGATATTCGTTTAACAGAATTCTTAAAAGGTATTCACCAAGAAGATGTGCAAGCCTGTATTGGTATTGAAAGAAAATTATTAAACCTGTTTGAAGGTGGTTGCCATATGCCATTAGGTGCTTATGCAATTGCTGAAAATGGTACATATAAATTATGGGCATCGAAAGCAGAAACCGCAGATGATGTACCTCAACGTTTATACTTAGAGTCGAATTCTCCTGATGGAATGGCTGAGAAAGCACTGAGTGTTTTCAACAAAAATATTTTAAAAGATAAAAAGATTTTCATTAGCAGAAGCACTTCAGATGTTTCGTTTTTGAAAACCTGTTTAGAAGCTGAACAAGCTGATTTGACAGGTATTTCAGGCATACAAACTGCTACAATTGCATTGCCGAAAGTAGATTACTCTGAAATGCAAATTATCTTTTTCAATAGTAAGAATGCAGTTCAACATTTTATTAATCAGAAACCAGTATTGGCCAAAGATGTAAAGTTCGCTGCATTTGGTCCAGGTACAGAAAAAGC
>CAZYBY010000059.1:0-1588 GCA_964645385.1 uncultured Sphingobacterium sp. | reverse complement strand
CACATACAATCTCGTTTTATCTAATCAACCTTTATTTAGTTCTTATCGTTCAAGTATTATAAATGCCACAGCATTTCATCCCTTAATTGATACTAAAACTATTATGCTTGAGAACTACAGAGCATTAAGTTTTGCAGCATTCGGATTGAAAAATGTATACCTCATTAACCGAAATTTACAAGCACGATTAGAGTTATTTTATTTTCAACCTTACCAAAAAATATCGAACACGGCTTCTCAAAAAGCAACTCTAGAAAAAGCGTTTTCTCATAGATACCTAACCGCAATGGCAACCTTAGCGTACCAAAGCCCAATCGGTCCAATTAGTATTAATACATCATATTATGACGATCCAAGGGAAAAATGGTATTTCTTATTTAATATGGGGTATTTGATTTTTCAAAAACGAGCCTCGGAATAATGTGTTAATATGTTAATTTGTTAATGTGTTAATGGAATTTATTTTTGATTAACAAATTAACAAATTAACAAATTAACTTAAGTGAATTTGCTTCAGCTTTCTCGGCAAAATTCACTTTCGTTTTACTCCAGATTTCTCTAAAGAGTGAGGAGTTGCGGTAATGATTTAAATGCTCTTCTGATTCCCAATGACTATAAGTATAATAGATATTAGGTTGATGAATATCATTTAGTAATTGCATTTGAATGCAACCTGGATAACTGCGAATAAATCCTGCAGATTCATGAAAAACTTTCAAGAAATCTTCTACCTTTTCAGGAATGAAAGTCATTTTTACTATTCGTGTTATCATTTGAAATTTATAATAATTGCTTCACCTGTATGTAATCCGAGTAGAGTAGCCGCTTCGCCTTTGTTTATTGCTATTTCCAAGTATCCTGTAATACCGAATAAAGCAAGTTTTTCACCTTCCAAAACATCAGAATATTGTGTATGAATAGTTTCTAATGTTTCATTTCTTTTAAATAAAATAGTGAAAGCCCTTCCAGCAACTTCTTTCTCAAATAATTCTCTTGTGATATTAGTGATAGCATTTCTAAACGAATCTACATAGATAATACTTCCTCTAATTTGATCTTTATTAATTACAGGTTGAATAATAGTTCTAACATTTAGATGATTTATTTTACGACCTAAGAATTCCATAGATCCACCTTTAGCCAAATGTACAGCAGATTTCACCAGGATATCTTTAATTGGAAAATGTTTATAATCATCTAAAATTCTAAGATTAATTTTCACAATTTTTTCGATGTTTTCATTTTGTAAAAACAAAGAAAAAATACCATTATCCGGACCAATAAAATAATGCCCGTGTGCTTTAACAGCCACGAATTTTGCATCGGCTTGGTAAGAGTTATCAACGCTGACAAGGTGAACAGTGCCTTCGGGGAAGTAATGAAAAGCATTTCCTAAAATAAATGCAGCTTGAGTAATGTTAAATGATGGAACCTGGTGGGTAATGTCTACAATCTTAGTTTCGGGCAAATTACTTAATATGAACCCCTTAACAGCGGCAAGGTAAAAATCCTTGATACCTAAGTCTGTTGTTAAGGTTATTATTGGCATATGTTAGTAACTGCTTTATAAGTTTCCTCCAAAAATAAT
>CAZYBY010000058.1:0-9183 GCA_964645385.1 uncultured Sphingobacterium sp. | reverse complement strand
AAAGGAATAACCTGACAAGAGCTTATTATAATAAACAATAAAACATAGAACGTTCCGTAAATCTTATAATTCATAATTTATAATTCATAATTCATAATTCAATGTAACATATTTATTTTCATCATCCTATACCTATTTATCAGTATATTAGATTATATTATTCTTTAACTCTAGAAAGAGATAATGCATTAATCATCCAATTAGGTAAACTTTTTTCTGGATTTCTATTTTTTAAATTCAAATACCATCCAAACTTTTTCATAATTGGCACGCGATGAGTTTCTACGAATTCTATTAATGTTCCATCAGGATCTTCGGTATAAGTGAAGTGTCCAGCAGCTTCGCCCATATCAAAACTATCTGCACTATTTACAGTGAATGGGTATTTTAAATCAGCACATTTTTGTTCTAAATTTTTCATTCCGTTTACATCAAAACATAAATGAATAAATCCTAAATCCCCCCAAAATCTATTTTCAAATATTTTATTTTGAGTTCTATTATGTACTTGGAATAATTCAAGTTGAGATGGACCAAATAATTTACTGAATCCCCCTACTCTAGGCTGAGAGTGCTTTAACAATACACGTCTGAATGTATCTTCTCCACCGGCCAATCCTTTTAAATCGCTGAAAGTTGAAGTAGTATCGTACTCTACAATATCAAAGCCTAAAACATCTTTATAAAATTTTATCGAGCGATCGATATCTGACACTCCAATGCAAGCCCCAGCTATTCCACCTGTTAAATCTTGTCTGTTTTTATACCAAGAGTTTTCTTGAACTATATCAAAAACATTTCCATATGGATCTTTCATAAAGAAATGTAGATCGCCATTCGGATTTTCTTCCAATTCAGTTACAACAGTTAAATTTTGTTGTTTAGCATAAGCATGCATCGCTGCAACGTCTCTACATTTTATCTTAGCAGCATAAATACCAAAATCTCCAAGTCTAATTTCGAATGCAGGGGCTTCAGGAACACGTTTAGTATATTGCCATATTTCAAATCCACCTCCACCAGCAATATTAATAGCTAAAATCGCATATCTTTCTCTAGCTTCATTTCCAGTGTATCGTTGCATTAAACCAGCAACAGCTGCATCTTTAAATACAGGAATATCCATGCTGAAATGTTTACGATACCAAGTCCATGCTTCTTCAGCGTTCTTAACACCAATGCCCATTTGCTGAATACCACTTATTACTACTTTTTGATTATTCGACATATTTTTTGCTTAATTATTTGACTTTACTTTTAAAATGAATTTATAATATAATGATGGCAGTAATCTTTTAAGATGGACTAAAATGAGTTCTTCTCTACCAATTAATAATTCTACTTTCTTTTTGTGCACAGCATTGGTTATCTTCTCAGCACAATAATCAGCTTTAATTCCATTCTCTTGTGCTTCATCCATAATACCATGTTTCTTACCATCTGCAGTGATCGCATTAATAGAAATGTTAGTATGAATTCTTCCTGGGTATACTAAAGTTACATGTACAGGAATTTCTTTTAATTCTAATCTCAAAGTTTCGAAGAATCCAACTAATGCATGTTTAGCTGCACTGTATGCTGAACGATAATAAAACCCATACTTTCCAGCCACACTACTAATCACTACTATATGTCCGAACTTTTGATCATTAAAGGTTGGTAATATTGCTTTTGTTAATGCTACTTGCGAAAAGTAATCTAACTCCATTACTTTTCGATCAATATCTAAAGGAGTATCGGTGATTAATGATCTCTGACTAATACCTGCATTATTACATAAGTAATCAATTCTACCGAAGAAATTTTTAGCAAGCTGAACTTGTTGAGTGAAAGAATCGATATTCAACATATCGAACGATAACACTGCACAATCTTCTGTAAATAGTAAACAATTATTTCTTACTGAATTTAATGCTTCATCATTTCTACCTGATAAAATTAACTTAGCTCCTTTCTTGGCGAATGAATACGCTAAAGCTTCTCCAATTCCGGAACTCGCACCTGTAATCCAAACTACTTTTTCTTTAAAGTCTTCGTTTCTTTTTTGCATAATTTATAATAAAGTAGTTGTAATTTGATCCGACATCCAATTTGCCTTTGCTCTAGCTTTTTCAATGTTTTCGGCAAGAGCTAAGCATACACCCATTCTTCGTTCACCTTGAACTTCTGGTTTACCAAATAAACGAATTTGTGTATCAACCTGGGTTAATGCTTTATCAATACCGTTGAAAACAATATTTGTTGAATTCCCTTTTATCAAAAGCACTTTACTTGCAGCAGGACTTATTAATTTTATTTGAGGTATAGGTAAATTTAGAATTGCTCGAACATGTAAAGCGAATTCTGATATATCTTGAGAAATCATCGTTACCATTCCTGTATCATGTGGACGAGGTGATAATTCCGAGAAATAAACTTCTGTATCTTTCACAAAAAACTCTACACCAAAGATTCCTCTTCCACCTAAAGCTTTCACAACTGCTTCAGCCATTTCTTGAGCTTTACGCAAAGCTATATCTGTCATAGGTTGTGGTTGCCAAGATTCTTGATAATCGCCATGTTCCTGTCGATGACCAATTGGAGCACAAAAACTTATTCCATCACGATGAGAAATTGTTAATAGAGTAATCTCAAAATCAAAATCAACAAAGCCTTCAATAATTACTTTTCCTCCACCACTTCTACCACCTTCTTGTGCATACTGCCAAGCATAATCTATATCATCAGCAGACTTTACTACACTCTGTCCTTTACCAGAAGAACTCATGATCGGTTTTACAACACATGGGAAACCAATGCTAGAAATAGCATTAACAAATTCATCTTTAGTGGCAGCAAATTTATAGGCTGATGTTTTTAATTTTAATTCTTCAGCTGCTAAACTTCTAATACCTTCACGATTCATAGTTAACCATGTTGCATTAGCTGTAGGGATAATATTGAATCCTTCAGATTCTAATTCTTTTAAGGTATTCGTAGCTATAGCTTCGACTTCTGGGACAATATAAGTTGGCTTTTCTTTTCTGATAATTTCTTTTAAAGCGTCAGCATCTAACATCGAAATAACATAAGAACGATGAGCAACTTGCATTGCGGGAGCATTTTCGTACTTATCGACAGCAATAACTTCTACACCATAACGCTGAAATTCTATTACTACTTCTTTACCTAATTCACCTGAACCTAACATCATCACTTTTGTTGCAGATGAAGTTAGCGGTGTACCTATTGAAACATTCATTCTAGTTTAATTTGGCCTAAATATAAGAATTGAATCGGTTGATTTTAAGCAGAATTATGTATTTTAGTGTACACCAAATCAAAAAATCATGAAAAAATCAATTCTTATAGCATTATCAATATTATTTTTCATTCCATTTTTAAGTATTTCTTCATCAAATGATGCTGATAAAATCATTGGTAAATGGCAAGTAGGCAGTGGAAAAGCTCATATTTTAATTTATAAGTATGGAGATAAATATGCTGGAAAAATTGCATGGTTAAGAGAGCCTTTAAATGAAAAAGGACAGCCTAAAGTTGATAAAAATAATCCTGATCCATCTAAAAGAAATAATCCTTTATTGGGTAATGTAAATATGTTAGGTTTTGAATATGATGGCAACAAAACTTGGTCGGAAGGAACTATCTATGATTCTGAAAATGGAAAGACTTATAGTTGCAATATAAAAATGCCAGATGAAAATACTTTAGAAGTTCGTGGTTACATTGGTATTTCAATGATAGGCAGAACAGACACTTGGAAGAGAGTGAAATAATATGTTATAAGTTAATATGTTAATGAGTTAATTTGTTAATCTCGAATACTCGGGACAAGTTATGTTAATGGGTAAATGGGGAAATTAGGTTTGAACGATTAAAAAAATATGAAAAAATTATCAATTCTTTTTTTGTTTATTATCACATTTAGTGCATTAACAAAAGCTCAGGATTTTGCTTATCGTCATGCAGGTGTGAATTCATCATTTGCAAAAACTTATGACCCAAGAAGCGATACTGTTGATATTTTAAATTATACTATAAATTTAAATATTACAGATTTTTCGAACAAAATAATTTCAGGGAATACAATTGTTAAATTCAAGCCAAAAGTAAATACTTTTAAATACTTACGATTAGATTTATTAAAGCTAACGATTGATTCAGTAAAATTAGAAAACACAAGTCTTTCTTATCATTATAATGACACTTTAGTCAGTATTAATCTTCAACAAAATTATTCAAGTACAGATACCTTATCTATAAAAGTATATTATCATGGAGCTCCACAAATTGATGTGACTACCTGGGGAGGATTTTATTTTCAAGGCGGATACGCATACAATTTAGGTGTAGGATTTGGAGCAAACCCACATGTATTTGGTAGAGTATGGTTTCCTTGTATAGATAATTTTGTAGAGCGTTCAACATTTGAATTTAACATCACGACTATTGCAAGTAAGTTAGCTTATTGTAATGGAGAATTAACAAACGATGTAATCGATATAAATAATTTAAGAACGAGAACTTGGGTGTTAGACAAAGAAATCCCTACATACTTAGCGTCTGTTGCGGTTGGGAACTACACTGATTTAAAGTTGAATTATGCGGGTGAACAAAGAAATATTCCAATTCTAATTGCAGCATTACCTTCAGATACAACTAAAGTAAAAACCTCATTATTTCACCTTAAAGATGCTCTAAGAGCTTACGAAAAATTCTATGGCCCATATGCATGGAATCGTGTTGGCTATGCATTAGTTCCATTTAATCAGGGTGCCATGGAACATGCTACAAACATTGCATTCCCTGTTAGTTTTTTAAACACAGGTACACTAACCTATGAAGAAATTGCTGCGCACGAGTTATCGCATCATTGGTTTGGTGATTACATTACTTGTAGCAGCCAAGAAGAAATGTGGATAAATGAAGGTTGGGCAAGTTTTTCTGAATATTTATTTAGAGAAGAAGTTTATGGTCGAACTGCATACATAAATGGCATAAAAACATTACACGAAAGTTTACTTCATTTTGTTCGATATAAAGAAGGAGATTTGAATTTAAACAACATTCCGCATGCATATACTTATGGCGATCATGTGTACTTAAAGGGTGCAATTATGGCGCATAATTTAAGAGGATACTTAGGAGATAGTTTATTTAGAATTACTCTCAGAAACGCCTTACAAGCTAATGCTTTCAAAAGTATTTCTAATGAACAATTTGAAGCAAGTTTAAGTCAGGCAAGTGGTGTAGACCTTTCGCATTTTTTTAATGATTGGATATACCAAGCAGGCTGGGGACATTTCTCTATTGATTCGGTAAATATTTCACGTTTTAATACGCAATATAAAGCAACAGTATATGTAAAACAGTTGAAGTATGGAAATCCGAATTTCTATACAAATGTTCCTATGGACATAAGCTTCTTAAACTCTACATTCAATGCTGACACTAGAAAAATAATGTTAAGTGGTGAGTACACTCAAGCTGAATTCATATTGCCATTTGCACCAAAAATGGTAACATTAAACATGTACGATAGAATATCACAAGCAATTTCATCTGAACAAAAAATTATAAAATCAACAGGCAATATAAACTTCACACTTGCTAAAATGAATGTAACTGTATTGTCGAATACAGATTCATCATTATTAAGAATTGAACATCATTATACCGGACCAAAAGGAACATTCGATAATACTATAAATAGAATTTCAACACAACGATATTGGACAGTTTCTGGAGTTGTGAATAGTAACTTCAAAGCGAATGCTAAATTTTCGTATGATGGTAGAGTTGGAGTATTTAGTGGAAATGCATATTTAGATAATCAACTATCTATTACAAATGAAGATAGCTTAATACTACTCTATCGTTTAAATCCATCTGAAAAATGGCAAGAGTATGCATATTACACAAAGAATTCGCTAAGTTCTAAAACAGATAAACTTGGGAATATAGTTATCGATAGTTTAGTACTAGGAGAGTATTGTTTAGGTATGGGAACAAGTATGAAATTGGGTATTGATGAGAATAAAAATACAGATCATCAAATTATGATATTTCCAAATCCAGCTAGTAAATCAATTTCAATAAAATTAAACAACATTAGTAGCGAAGAAATTAAAAGCATAAAAATTTACACTTTATCTGGAGCCTTGGTTAAGGAAATACATAAAAGCGAATATTTAAATTATATTGATATAAGTGATCTAGTATCAGGCACATACTCAATTAAATTCGAGCTTACAGATAACAAAGTATTAAGCAAGACTTTTGTAGTTAGTAAATACTAAAGCCCAAATTTCTGGGCTTTAGTATTTTAAAGATTATGCTGCTGAGCAAGTAAAATAAAATTCCGAGCCCTCACCTACTTTGGTTTTAAATCCTACTACGCCATTATTTGCTTCTGCAAACTCTTTACATAAACGCAAACCTAAACCACTTCCATGTTCGTTGTTAGTGCCAAAATTTACTTTAGGTGAAGTTTGAAATATTGTCGGAATATCTTCTTCTTTAATTCCAATACCTTTGTCGACCACTGAAATAATTACTTTTTTCAATCTTGGATCTAGCTCAGCTTTCACAATAATCTCACTTTCTTCAGGACTAAATTTAATTGCATTAGCTAAATAATTTCTTACAATAAAATTAAAATGCTCTTGGTCAAAATGTCCGTCCCAATCATTTTCGGAAGTATATTTTATTTTAATTTTCTTAGAATTTGCTTGAGCAGTTACGAATAAAATAGCTTTGTTTAATTGATCTTTAAGCTTAAATCTTTCTGGTTTAACTTGAATACCTCTCAACTGGGCTTGCCCCCATTTTAATAAATTCTCTAATGTTTCGATGGTAACGTTTGTTTGATTTTTAAGTGCTGATACAACTTCAGTTTGTTCCTCTTTCGAAAAAATACCAAGGTCGATTCCCTCAAGCACACTTACAATGTTACTCAATGGACTTTTTAAATCGTGTGCAATGATTGATAACAATCTGTCTTTTACTTTATTAGATTGTTCTAGTATTTTATTAAAAGTATTACGTTTTTTCAATGAGAAGTATAAAATAAACGCAATTATTATAGATGAAGACAGCAGAATTAAATAAATTGATTTCATCAAATTACTTTTCTGATTTACTAATTCTAGCTTGTCAATTTCAGCTTGTGATTTTTCAACTTTATAATTAGCTTCTAGTAATTCTACATCTTTTCGTTGCTCATTATTTTGCAGGCTATCTTTATAGATATTATATTCTTTGAAAGTAGAATATGCTAATGCGGGATTATTTAATTGTGAATAAGCATCACTTTTAATTTTCAAAGCATTTACTAAGAAATCTAATAGTTGATTTTTCTTAGAAATTGAAATTGATTTTGAGGCAAATTCTATAACTAAATCATATTTTTTTAATTTATAATTTAACTCAGCCAGCTGAAGTAATATATCTGCCTGCTGCATTTGAAGGTCAGATTCAATAGCCATTTTATAAGCTTCATTATAATATTGTAAGGCATTTTTAATTTGGTTAAGTTCTCGTTCGCAATCTCCTGCTTCTATTAAAAAGCTTACATAGTCATCCATTTCAACTGCAATCTCTTCATACTTCTCTATACAAACTTTATAATAGTTTAAGGCCTCATTAAATTTTCTCAAACTATAATATGCCGATGCCATATTCCCGAATATTTTATAGTATGAAACACCAAATTCCTTTTGGTTTAATTCTTGTGCTTTCTGAAAATAGTATATTGCTTTTTGAGAATTACCTAGATATCCATAAACACTTCCCATATTTGCATATCCTTGAATTACGCCATTCATATCTCCAAGTTTTTCAGAAATCTTTAGAGCACGCATGAAGAAATTTGCTGCTAATTTATAATTAGATTGTTGAGCTGCAATAATACCTTGCGTGCTATAACATTTTGCAATTCCTTTATCATAATTTATGGAGTTGAATAATACAAATGCTTTGTTAATATAGCTTAATGATGTATCATAACTAAGTCGATCTTTATAAACATTTGCTAAGGTATGATATACTCTACCTTCAGAAACTTTGTCATTATTCTTCTGATACAATTTCAATGCTTGATCTGCAAAAAACATTGAAGAATCTGAATTTCTTGAAGAATAATATAAAATAACATTCGTATAAGCACGAATGCTTTCATCTGGGTTCTTCGCAATTTGAATTTTGATGAATAAAGAATCAGGATTTGATTTTGCGAAAGCAAACTTTGAAGTAATTACCATGGATAATCCAACAATTAACAATACTTTTTTTACCATTTTATAAAAAATTAATAAAACCATTGGACAGCAAGAAACATGGCCTTGATATCCTAAAATTAAAGTGTTGTTGTTGAGCGAATAATTGGGACTGGGTATTCCTTTTTTGGGAAAAGAATAAGGCAATAGTATGAATAATTATTTATGCTACAAAGCAAAAACAGTCAAATTCATACTATATTCCTACTTTTTTTAAAAAATTTAAATTATTTAAAAATATGGCATATTTTTGGTTTCTTACTAGAATAAGTAATAACCAATAATTATTATAAAATAGTTTTTCAGGGTTCTTACTTATAAAAACACCCTTTTACCCAAAAGAAATTACACATGAGAGTTAAATTATCAATACTACGTATTGCGTTAGTTTTTGCATTATTGTTTTCTATATTCAATATTAATAATAACGCATTGGGTGCTACATTTACTTCAAGAACCAGCAGTGTTTGGAGCTCTAGGGGTACATGGTTAATTACAAAAACAGGTACAATCTCAGTAACCGCTGGAAGTAAAAATGTAACAGGAACTTCAACGTTATTTACTACTGAGCTAGTTGTAGGTGATACTTTAAAAACTACTGCAAATGCTTTAATTGGAGTAGTTGCAACAATTACAAATAATACAACATTGACATTAGTCGCTAATGCACCTTCTACACTTACTGGGCAATCTTACAGATTAAATGGCGTACCAACAATTTCAGATGCAGTGACAATTTCATCCGGGAATACAATTACATTAAATGGCAATTATTCTTGTGCCTCAATATCTATGGGAACAGTAGGTGCTCAAACTGGAATTACAATAAGCGGAACAAACTCTCTTACCGTTTCTGGAGCTGTAACAATGGCTCGTCCGGGTGCTACAAATTATACTTGCCTAATTA
>CAZYBY010000057.1:0-7845 GCA_964645385.1 uncultured Sphingobacterium sp. | reverse complement strand
GAGTCATTAGAATTCACAGCTAGTTTGATTATTTCATCATCATAAATACAATCTGCATTTATAATTATTACATCATTTAAGTTGTGAATATTTTTTGCAGCTAAATAAAATGAGTACATATTATTAGTGTTCTCATAATCGTCATTAATGATGAAATTAACTTCTTTATTTTCAAAGAAATCAACAACTGCATCTGACTTATACCCTAATACTACATTAATTGTATTTATTTGAGTCTGAGCTTTTAATTGTTTTACAATTCTACCAATTAATGGTTCATTATTAATTGGAACCATACATTTTGGGACATCATTTGTAATTGGCCTTAATCTAGATCCAACTCCTGCTGCTAGTATAATTACATCAATCATATTGAATTTATAACATTCTTATCATATCTACACTGAAAACGTGTAGACCTAAATTATCTTTAATTTGTTTTCTTTCTGCAAATGAGTCATCGATAAAAATAGAGTCTTTATGTTCAATAAATTTCCATTTTTGATCATCTTTTTTCAAATGAATGATTTCATCGAAAATTCCATCAAGTCTAAATTTCTTTAATGATTCATAGATATTGAATTCATGTTTTGTGATAAGATGGATAACTTTATTCTGATTAATAAACTTATAGATTAATGCAATTAGTGTTGTATTTACTTTCTGATTTACAATTAATGTATCATCAAAATCTATATATACATGTTTATAAGCTATATTGAATTTATACACTGCATCTAATGCCCTATCTAATTCTACTGAATATTCGTTTTCAATTACTGAAACAGGCATCCCTAAACCATTGAAAATACTTAAGGAAGCAAAGTTTATCCCTTTCGCTCTGTAAACACTTGAGGAGCCTCCTAGTCTACTTGCTACTTCCATTATCACTAGTGTCCCATCTACTCTTTCTTTAACCTGAAAAAACCATGCTCCATTAAATTTAATTTCTGAATTAATTGATTTGGCTATGGTCTCAAACCTTTCTTCTAACGGCATCGTTGCAGTGTTTACACTAATACCATTTGATATTCTGCGCCTTTCTCTCGGACCAACAAATAATAATTCTCTATTATAATTACTGAAACAATCTACTGTATATTCTTTCCCTGGTAAGTATTCTAATATAATTGCGTCTGTATTGTTTTCTAAATGTGTAATTAATTCATTTCTGTTATTCGCTTTTTTAACTCCTCTCGATCCATACCCTATATCTGGTTTTAAAAAAACTGGAAACTCTGAAACCTCTTTAACATTAGCAAAAACCTTAGGGGTTTGAACACTGCCTTTTAGAACTTCATAGGTTTTTGATTTCGACAAGCAGATTTCTGTGGTTAATACATCTGAAGCTATAACTGGACAACCTAATTCGGCTTCGTGTATTTTCAAAGTTGATATTACACTATCCATTGCAGGATATATTGCATCTATCTCTTTATCTAAAATTAATTTCTTTAAAACAGGAATGAAGTCCGGATGATTTGCAAATGGAATACCATCGATATAATTTTCGTAAACAAATTTGCCGTGATCGTCTACACTATTAGCACCAATTAAATTAAAATGAATGCTATGTTCTAATGATCTGTATATTTCTAATGCAACCTCAGACCCACAAGGAAACACTAGTATATTTAAAGGCTTAGCCATTGTTTACGATTTTACAAATTCTTTCCAATGAGCTTTCTTCTAAACCAACAAATAATGGAAGACAAAGTATTCTTGCAGAAATAGATTCAGATATTGGCATTTCTGCACCTTCAGTATATTTAATTGTATTTAAAGATGGGTAAAAATAACGACGAGGTGTAATTCCTTGCTCATTCAGTTTCTTTTGTACAGCTAACAACTCCTCTTCAGAATTAAATATTACTGCGTAGTAACTATAATTCCAATCGGCACCTTCTCTAATTTTCATTTTGTTCAACTTAGAAAAATCGAGATGATTATCGTAATACGTAACCACTCTTTTTCTATCTGCTAAAATATGCCTCATAGATGGCAACACTGACAATCCCATTGCAGCATGCAATTCTGATATCTTTCCATTTACTCCAAGTCCATGAAAATCTAATGGTCCATTATGTCCGAAATTATGACTGTAATATATTTTAGCGAACAGTTCTTCATCATTACAGAACGCTGCACCACCTTCTCCTGTATGAAATAATTTAGTTGCGTGAAAACTACAAGTACTCACATCACCATATTCGAATATGCTTTTACCTTTATAGTTTACTGCGAAACAATGTGCAGCATCGTAAATAACTGCAAGCTTATGCTTTTTTGCAATCGCTTCAATAGCTTCTACGTGGCAAGGATTTCCGAATACGTGAGTCGCAAGAATAGCTGTAGTATTTGGAGTAATTGCTTGCTCAATTTTAGTTTCGTCGATGGTTAAGTATTCTGGATGTATATCAACAAATATTGGCTTACAATTTTCCCAAACTATTGCTGCTGTTGTAGCTACATAAGAAAATGGAGTAGTAATTACTTCACCTTGATTAGCTAATAATTTCAATGCTATTTGAATTGGCACAGTGCCATTATTCATTACAATGATATTCGAAACAGAAAGGTAATCCTTTAGGTTTGCTTCTAATTCTTTTAATAGCTTTCCTCGATTGGTTAACCATTTTGTTTCCCAAACTTGATGTATGTATTGATTATACAGACTAAGTTCAGGCAGAAAAGTTTCTGTTACGTTAATAGGTTTCATAGTAATGTTAATTGTAATTAGTAAAAATTGCTTCGCACTATTTACTAATAATTAAGAATTCATAATGTCTGAAATAACTTTCTTACTTATGATAAATAAAATCGAAAGGAATCCAAACAAGATACCACCGAGTATTACACCCATTTTCTTACCTAATTTTTGTTTATCAAGAGGTAGAACTGGCTTATCTATAATTTGAATAATTGGTTCTTCTCGCATTAGAGCAAGCTTCGCAAACTCTAAATTTTTAATTAATTCGGTGTACATAGTTGAAAGCATTTGTACACGTATTTCTTGTTTTATCTTAGGAACAGCAGCTTGTTGTCTGACTAAACCAAAATTTTGATCTGTAAATTGTGCTCTTCCGTACATTGCAGCATCTAATTCGTTTTTTACAGAATCAACTCGTCTTTCTAAAAGTGTAATATTCTTTCTAGACTTTCCTGTTTTAGTGTCAATATAGAATTCTGCTACATTATTTACTAGGTTTTCAACAAATAATTTTGAGAACTTCTCGTCGCTCGAAACAAAATTAACAGCAACTACACTTAATTTCTTATCGATTTTTTTAACCGATAACATATCATTAAATATTGTACTATATACATCTCCTAAAATTGAGTCTCTTTGATATTGTAGATCTGTATTTGTTGAATCGAAAGATAAATTTTTTAGTATAGGATCTTTATCCCAATTCTTATTTAACTTGTTATAGTTAAGGTAATACGTTATTAGTTTCTCCGATTTACCATTAACCTCTACATTTGTTAAAAGTGTTTTTTCAATCAACAATCTCGATTTTATTAATTCAAGAATATTGTCGCCTGTAAATACACCTCCATTAGAACCTGATAAATCAAAACCAAATTGAGAGGCAATTGACATTAATCCACCTCCACCACTCGCTGCTTTTTCTTCTAGAGCAAAAGTTACTTTCGCATTATATTTTGGCTTATTTAATAATGAATAACCTAATCCAGCAACAGCTCCAATTATTCCAACAAGTAGAATTAACTTCCACTTGCCAAGTAAATAGTTAAACCAAAATACTCCTTGTAGAATTAATTCTTTTAAACTTTTCGATTGTTCTTCAGCCATGCTTATAATTTTTGAAACAATAATACTAAAGTGATAATACCTGTAACTTTTAATGTAGTATTTTCAATGAAGTTATTCCAATTAAATGGCTCACGTTCTTTCTTCAACTCCTTCTCTTTCTTAATTTTTTGAACAACATAAATTGTACTTCCTTTGGTTACTTTCGGATATATTTTGAATACATAAAAATCTTTTGTACGATTTATTTTTGCATTTGGCTGAACTACATAGGTTTTCTTTCTCCAAGAATCTTTGGTAAACCCATTCCCAAATTCATTAATATAGTATTTCGCTCTTCTGCCTGTAACATAAGGAGCATTCACTTGATTTTTGTTTAATACATTTAAGTATTCTATTGTTGAACCTTGTATAGTAACATAATCATTAACAGTAGGAATTGTCAATACATCACCCTCTCTCAATGCATAATTATATTTGTTATTATGCGACTTCAATGCTGATTTAAGATTCATTACAATAAATCCTCCTGGTAATGAAGGTCTGAATAATGTTGAAGATTCTGGGAAAGCAAATTTTGTTAATCCACCTGCACGTTTAATTACATCGTCGATTCTTTCGTCTTTAGAAGTTAATGAATATACACCAGGGTATTTTACTTCACCGGCAATGGTTATATTTCTTTGCAATTCAAAGTTTGGAACGCTACGTACGAATACTTGATCGAATGGCTGTAATTTTATCTGTGCTTCTGCTTCACTTAAGAAAGTTTGATTAGAACTTAATTTAATTTTTTCTACTAACACTCTTACATCTTGTCCGTCAGTATAATTTTCATTAAAATAATTTAACCTAGAAATCTCTATTCTTAAATTTTCAGCTTCAATTTTTAAACCACCAGCATTCTGCAAAACATCGCCTAAAGACATTCCGCTTACAAAATCATAACTTCCTTCTTTTCTAACAGCACCAAAAACCTGAACACCAAACGGCTCTACGTAATCTTTGTTTGAGTAAATAGTTAATACATCTAGTGCTTGAAGAACTAGGTTCTGTGCACTACTTACATTGTTTACTAGATCTTTTAAATTTAAACGGATGTAATCTTTAGTTTGATCTTGTTTAGTACGTATTAAATAAGCACTCTCTAAATTTGCTTCAGATTTTAATCCTCCTGCCTTTTTAATAAGATCTGAGATTTTATCATTTTTAGCTAGGTTATAATCCCCTGCAAAATTTACTGCACCACGAATTGTGATTTTATTTAATACGTCTGAGTTTGCACTCTTTACAATTACCTCATCCCCATTTTCTAATTTGAAATCCTTGCCAATTTTTGCAAGGGAGTCTATGTTTACATCAATAATTTTCGACTCTAAAGAAGAACGACGTACCACTTGTACTTTTTCTTTGTAAGCATCAGCTTGTAAACCTCCTGCATATTTAATCAAATTAAATACTCCTTCTTTTTCTGTTAACTCAAAAAGTGTAGATCTATTTACTTGTCCTGAAATTTTAACAAGTTTAGTTGAATTCGAAACTAAAATATAATCATTGTCTTCTAAATAAAAATCTAACTTAGAATTGGGATCAAATAGAAAAGCATAAACATCTAATGTTTTAATCACTTTTCCATCTCTTCTGATCTGAATATTTCTTAATGTACCTATATCATTCGGACCACCTGCTAAAATCAATGCATTAAATGCTGTATTTAATGCTGGCATTTTATACGAACCCGGCTTTAATACTTCTCCAACAATATTCACACTAATTGATCTTGAATAAGCTAATGTTACATCAAGAGTATTATTTTTTAAATCGAAGTATTGATTCATTTTTGCTTTGATTAAAGCTTTAGCTTTTTCGAAAGTTAAGCCCTTAACAAAAATAGGTCCCATTTGTGTAGGGGTAATCGCTCCACGTGAATCTACTTTTAGCACTTCGTTATAATATGAATAACCATAAACTGAAATACCAAACTCATCACCAACACCAATTACATAATTTGCTGGTGCTTTCGCATCGATAGATCTATCGAATATTTTTATATCTGCATTTCTAAAATATTGCTGTCCATATATAGTTCCTTTGGGGTCAACTGCTTTTTTTGTATCAAGTTTTCCCGCCTCTGCTTCAGCAGCTTTCCCTTCTGCCTCATTCTTCTGAGTGATTATTGCTGCTGGGGCATCTGTTGGAGCTACTATCGTTGGATTTGTTTTATTTATATTCGCAACACGTAATTTCAATTTTTCAATTTCTGTAGCTGGTAATTTTCTTTGCTTAGCCATTTCTATACCTTGTTCTAAAGAAATCCCATTTGCACCACCCTGATTTAAAATCATTTTGATTTGATCGTCAGTTAAATCATCAACTTTAACATTACTTAAATTGTTAGGGTCGATACCAGCTGGAGTGGCTGGAGTGGCTGGAGTGGTTTGAGCAAATGCCTGAATAGAAAACAGAAAATGGATAATTGAAAATAGTAAAACTATTTTTTTGCTGTTCGAAATATTTAATATCATTTTTAAAATATAAGGATGATGAATATTGCTTAATTTATCTACTCCAAATCAACAGATGTTCTTCCTCAAGAATTTCATTTTCTTGAGATTGGAACTCTTCTGGTTGGTAGAGCACATATTTTATTTTCTTACCAATTATTGGTTCTGCTTTTTCTACTAAATTTAACAAGTAAGCTTTATTGATATCACCAACTATGATGATGTCAATTACTTTGGAATCTAATCCCTTAGCTAAATTTCCCACTAAATATACAGAATTTACATTTCCCAAACGTTCTACTATGGTTTCGATAATTTGGTCGATACCCGTATACTTCAGGATAATACTATGTATATCGGAAAATAAAGGGTGTTTGGTATTGGCTTTGAATATTTTTTTATTGCCAACTAACTCAGAATTTAATAACCCGGCCTCCTCAAATTTATTGAGTTCTAAGCGGATTCCATTGCTACTGTCTTCAAATTCAGCTTCTAAATTCTTCAAATACCCTGTATTCTTGGCATTTAAAAAGAATTTAAGCAATAACTTAATACGAGTTTTAGATGTAATGAGCGTTCCTAACATGGCGTGGCTTCGCCTCCTCAGTCACAGAAATAGGACGAGCGAGTAACATTGGGTAAAAATATTACTCTTTTTAGTATTATCAAAACTTTAGGGGAAATATTATTTTGATTAAGAATGTTTTAACATATAAATTCTTTCGATAATGTCTACCACTTTTAAACCTTCTAGGGCATTCGTAGTAATTGCTGTATTACCATGTAGAACATCTATAACATTCTGAATTATAAAATTATGGTTCTGGGCAGAACCTTTGTATGCACCATAATCATTACCCGGATTGGTAGGGGCTAGTTCTGGCATTGTATATTCTTTAATATGGCAGTATTCTACTTTATCCATGTATTGTCCACCTATTTTTACAGATCCATTTTCGGCAATAATGGTCATACTACTCTCTAAATTCTGATTCCATACAGAAGTAGAATAATTTAAACAACCCATTCCACCGTTTACGAAGTCGAAATTCACAAAACCTGAGTCTTCAAAATCAGTTAAATCAGTATGGTTGAAATCCTTGAACTTTCCTTGAATATTCTGCATATCTCCAAAAAGCCAATACATTATATCTATGAAGTGAGAGAATTGAGTGAACAAAGTTCCACCGTCTAGATCTTTTTTACCATGCCAAGAGTCAGCTTTGTAATAACGGTTATCACGGTTCCAGTAACAATTCAACTGCACCATAAATATTTTACCAAGCTTACCAGATTCAATAAGATCTTTAATCCAAACCGATGGAGGAGAATACCTGTTTTGCATTACTGCGAAAACATGCTTGTGAACTTGTAATGCTTTAAAAATAACCTTTTCAGCATCTTGCTTATTTAAAGCCATAGGCTTTTCAATGACCACATGTTTCTTTGCATCTAAACATTCCAAGGCTTGAGAAGCATGAAAACCATTTGGTGTTGCAATATTTATTACGTCTACTTCGATGTTTGATTTAAGAAAATCATGTATAGTATTAAAAAATGGAACTT
>CAZYBY010000056.1:0-5130 GCA_964645385.1 uncultured Sphingobacterium sp. | reverse complement strand
TTGTTTTTATTTTGATGATTTTCTTACGTAATAAACATTATCGTAGTCCATATATCCTCTACATAACAACAACGTATCACCAATAAATTCCACATAAGCAGGTTGTTGATCACCAAGTTGAATTGTTAAAGCACTATCACCTTGCTGTAATTGAAAGTCGTTTAGTCCCTTTCTTAACGTATATTTTCCACTTTGTTCAGGTTTATTTTCCTCGAGTTGAGCTCCACCATTTTGCTTAAGTGAATATGTTCCATCTGCCTTAATATTCAAATCTATACTGCAATTGCAGGTGCTTGGACTAGTCCAGGTACTTGTTCTACCACAACAAAAGGTTTTTACCCAAACCCATTCGCCTACTACTGGTTGATCATTAGACTCTTCACTACATCCACTTTTCGCAGAGATTAGTGTAAACGCCACTAGAACCAAAGAAACATACTTTAACTTCATCATATTAATGTAATTTATTCAAAAACGAAGCTAATAATTTTTATAAATGATTTATTGCTTGATGAAATTTAATTAATCTTGCCAAAAGATTGTTAAAAGTATTATGTATTAAGTAAAATGTAAAAAAACTTAATACAAAATACATAATACTTAATACTTAATACAAAATACTTAATACATTGTACAAATTGTATGAATAAAGAAATTATAACATCTTGGTTTAAAGGACTTCAAGATAATATATGTAAAGTAATAGAAGAGGCTGATGGTACTGGTAAATTTCAGGAAGAAGTATGGCAGCATCATGAAATTGGAGGCGGTAGAACTAGAATTTTACAGAATGGAAGTATACTTGAAAAGGCGGGAGTTAATTTCTCGGGTGTAGGCGGAAAACTAAGCGAAAACATACTTAAGGCCTTAAACTTAAAAGAAAATGAATTCTACGCCACCGGAGTGTCTATTGTGATGCATCCAATTAGTCCGATGGTTCCCATCATACACATGAATGTCCGTTATTTCGAAACTCCGGAAGAGTATTGGTTTGGTGGAGGGATAGATTTAACACCTCATTATGTTGATAAAGAAGACGCAAGAGTCTTTCATCATAAGTTAAAAGAGGTATGCGATCATACCGATAAAACATATTACGATCGATTTAAAACTTGGGCAGACAATTATTTCTATAATCAACATAGACAAGAAACGAGAGGTATTGGAGGTATTTTCTTCGATAGATTGAATGAGTATAGAGAAGGTAAATCGAAAGAAGATTTATGGAACTTTGTGCAGGAAGTAGGTTCAAGTTTTGCAGGAATTTATTCGCATTTCATGACTAAAAATTCGAGTATACCATACACCGAAAATGAGAAAATATGGCAAGCAATAAGGAGAGGTCGATACGTGGAGTTTAATTTGGTGTATGACAAGGGTACGAAATTTGGTTTTGATACCGGTGGAAGAACTGAATCTATCTTAATGTCGATGCCCCCTCAAGCTCAATGGGAATATAAGTTTCAGCCAATTCCAGGCTCCGCAGAAGAGCATACTTTATCGCTATTAAAAAAGGGTGTTTCTTGGACCTAAAAAATTGTTCTTAACTTTTCCACAATCTCAATTAAACAATAGGTTTTTGTTATCTTTACGAGGTTATAAATACAAGTAAAGAGAGATGTCAGAAAACGAAAGAATTATCCCGATTAACATCGAAGAAGAAATGAAATCTGCCTACATCGATTATTCGATGTCGGTTATTGTTTCTCGTGCCTTACCAGACGTTCGTGATGGTTTAAAACCAGTTCACAGACGAGTTCTATATGGAATGTTGGATTTGGGAGTCACAAGTGGTAAGCCATTCAAGAAATCAGCTAGAATTGTAGGGGAAGTGCTAGGTAAGTATCATCCACATGGTGATGCTTCAGTATACGATACCATGGTTCGTATGGCTCAAGAGTGGTCTTTACGTTACATGATGGTCGATGGACAAGGAAACTTTGGTTCAATCGATGGCGATAGTCCTGCTGCAATGCGTTACACGGAAGCTCGTTTAACTAAAGTGGCAGAAGAGATGTTAAATGATATCAACAAAAACACTGTTGATTTTCAATTAAACTTCGATGATTCTTTGGAAGAGCCAACTGTTCTTCCTGCTAAAATCCCTAATTTATTAGTAAACGGTACCTCGGGTATCGCAGTAGGTATGGCTACAAATATGGCTCCTCACAATCTTAGAGAAGTGATTGATGCTGTAGTGGCTTACATTGATAATAAGGAGATTGAGATCTCTGAATTGATGAAGTACGTTAAAGCACCAGATTTCCCTACAGGTGGTATTATTTACGGTTATGAGGGTATTAAGGATGCATATAACACTGGTCGAGGTAGAGTTGTGATGCGTGCAAAAGCAGAGATTGAGACTTATGGTCACGATCGTGAGCGAATCATTGTTACCGAAATTCCATATCAAGTGAACAAGGCGAACATGATTGAGCGTACTGCTGAACTTGTAAACGAGAAAAAAATAGAAGGTATTTCTGATATCCGCGACGAATCTGATAGAGATGGAATGCGTATCGTTTACGAAATTAAACGCGATGCGAATGCTGGAGTTGTATTAAATAATTTGTTTAAGTATACTGCTTTACAGACCTCATTTTCAATTAATAGTATTGCTTTAGTTAAAGGTCGTCCGATGATGTTAAATCTAAAAGATTTGATTCATCATTTCGTTGATCATCGTCACGATGTTATTGTTCGTCGTACTAAGTATGAGTTAGACGAGGCTGAAAAACGCGCACATATATTACAGGGTTTATTGATCGCTTTAGATCATTTAGATGAAGTTATCGCATTAATCAGAAATTCAAAAACTCCAGAAGAAGCTCGTGAAGGCTTAATGGAGAAATTTGGTTTATCTGAAATTCAAGCTAGAGCTATTCTAGAAATGCGCTTAAGAGTTCTAACTGGTTTAGAAAGAGACAAGATTAAGGCTGAATATGAAGAATTAATGGCATTAATTGAGCGTTTAAAAGCTATTTTGGCTGACGAAGGTTTAAGAATGCAAATCATAAAAGACGAGCTTGCCGACATTAGAGAGCGTTTTGGTGATGATCGCCGTTCTGAAATTGTATATGCTGCCGGAGATTTCCGTATGGAAGATATGATTGAGAACGAAGAAGTGGTTATTACGGTTTCAAATGCTGGTTATATCAAGCGTACCTCTTTATCAGAATATAGAGTTCAAGGTCGTGGTGGTAAAGGTTCGATGGGAAGTAATTCTCGCGAGGAAGACTTTATTGAGCACTTATTTATCGCTTCAACACATAATTACATCTTATTCTTCACAGAATTAGGTAGATGTTATTGGTTGAAAGTTTATGAAATTCCGGAAGGAACACGTACTTCGAAAGGTAGAGCAATTCAAAATTTAGTGAATATCACTAAAGAAGATAAAGTTCGCTCGGTTATTAATGTTAAGAATTTAACTGACGAAGAGTACTTACAGAACAACTATATTATGATGTGTACTAAGAACGGTACCATCAAGAAAACACTATTGGATGCTTATTCTAATCCACGTGTAACTGGTATTAATGCTATCAATATCAACGAAGGTGATCAATTACTTGACGTATTATTGACAAATGGAACATCAGAAATTGTAATGGCATTACGTTCTGGTAGAGCTATTCGATTTAATGAAAGCACTGTTCGTCCGATGGGTAGAACTGCAACAGGAGTAAGGGGTATCACTTTAAATGGCCCTAAAGATGAGGTTATTGGTATGATTGCAGTTAATGATCCAGAAACAACTATTTTAGTGGTTTCAGAAAAAGGATATGGTAAACGTACTGATATTGAAGATTATAGAGTAACAAATAGAGGTGGAAAAGGAGTGAAGACCATTCAAGTGACTGATAAAACAGGTGATTTAATTGGAATTAAGGATGTTACTGAATCTGATCATTTAATGATTATCAATAAATCTGGATTAACAATTCGTATGGCTGTTTCAGACTTACGTGTAATGGGAAGAGCAACGCAAGGAGTTAGATTGATAAAGTTAAATGATGATGATCAAATTGCTTCGATTGCAAAAATTGAAGATGTTAAAGAAGATGATTTAGCGGTTGAATTAGATGAAAATGGCAATCCAATTGTACCAGAAAACACTTCAAATGAACAACCAGAAGAGCAAGATAATCAAGAAGATAACGATAATAATATTGAGGAATAATTTAACAATAAGAAATATGAAAAAGTTAAGTTTGTTATTCATTTTAGCCGGATTCGCTTATGGAGTTAAGGCTCAAAATGCTGAGGTAGTTAATGCATATAATTACCAGAGATATAAAGAATATGACAAAGCTAAAGTTGCAATTGATAAAGCTATTTTAGATCCTAAAACAGGTATAAGTGCTAAAACCTGGTATTACAGAGGGTTGATTTATCAAGATATTGAAGAGAGCTTAGATGCAAATGTTAAAGCATTTGATACTTTGTCATTGGATAAATCATTAGAATCTTATATTAAAGCTTTAGAATTAGATACTAAAAACAATTATTCAGACGATATTAAGAAGAGAATTCCATTTCTTCAAAATAGATACATAAATAAAGGTGTTGAACTGTATAAATTGAAAAATTTTGGAGCTGCATCTGCGTATTTCATGAAATCTGCAGGGGTTTCAGAAAAAGTATACAATAAAATTGATACAGCATTAATTTTCAACGCAGCATTAGCATCAATCAACGCTAAAGATATTCCTCAACAAAAAGAATTATTAACTCGCTTAATCGACTTAAAGTACAAAGATGCAGAGATTTATCGTTCTTTATCTAATGTATACATGTCGGAAAAAGACACTGTTAAAGGATTAGAATTGTTAGCTCAAGGAAGAAAAGAATTCCCAACTAACAACAATTTAATGATCGATGAACTAAACGTATATATGTCTAGAGGCCAAGCAAAGCAAATGATTGCAAAAATGGAAGAAGCAGCACACGCAGATTCTACAAACAAATCTCTTTGGTTTGCATTAGGTGCTACATATGATAATATGGGCAAAAAAGTAAATGCTGAAACTGCTTATAAAAAGGCAATTGCGTTAGATAATAACTATTTTGATGCTTATTACAACTTAGGTGCTATGCATTACAATGCTGGTGTTGAAGTCTATAATA
>CAZYBY010000055.1:0-10249 GCA_964645385.1 uncultured Sphingobacterium sp. | reverse complement strand
AAGTAGTATGGGAATTTCTGTAGAGTTAATCGATGTTCAATCTTTACTACCATTCGATATACATCATAAAATTGTAGATTCATTGAAGAAAACAAATCGCATTTTATTCTTCGACGAAGATGTACCAGGAGGAGCAACTTCTTATATGATGCAACAAGTATTAGAAGTTCAAAACGGATACTATTATTTAGATGCAGCACCACGAACATTAACTGCAAAAGCACACCGCCCAGCTTACGGAACAGATGGAGATTACTTCTCTAAACCAAGTGCAGATGATGTAGTGGAGTTGGTGATGGAAATGATGACTCATTAGTTCATGTGCTCGTGTGCTCTCCCGATAGCTTTCGGGATGCTCATCGGTCCCTGAGCGGATCAGAAGGGCCGAGCCAATTTGAACAATTTGAAAAATTAACCTATTAACACATTAACAAATTAACATATTAATTCAATGAATTTTAACAAACTAACCCTAACAACATTATTCGCATTAAGCCTAACTGTTGCTTATTCACAGGACGATTTAATAAACAAATTAAAAGACAATAAAACCTTAACGAGCAAAGAAGCTTTTGGGTTTAAAACAGTAGTAAGTGCTGAAGCAACAGCAGTTAAAAATCAAGGTTCTTCGGGAACTTGTTGGAGTTATTCTGCAAATTCATTTATAGAATCGGAAATGATTCGTATGGGTAAAAAACCAGTAGATATTGCAGAAATGTTTACCGTAAGAAACATGTACATCGACAAAGCGGAAGCGTATGTTCGTATGCACGGAGGAATGAGTTATGGTCAGGGTGGTGCTGTTCACGATCCTATTGATTTAATGCTGAAGTATGGTGCACTTCCACAAGAAGTGTATAATGGACTTTTACCTGGTCAGGTGAAGAATGATCATTCAGAATTAGAAGCAGTACTAAAAGGAATTATTGATCCGATTGCTAAAAGTGAAAAGCCGATTTCTACAGTATGGAAGAATGCATTAACTAAAGTAGTCGATACTTATTTAGGTGAAGTTCCTCAGAAATTTAAGTTCGAAGGAAAAGAATATACACCGATGACTTTCGCAAAAGATGTAGTTGGTATTAATGCAAAAGATTATGTTGAAATTACATCGTTCACTACTAGTCCGTATTATTCTCAAATGATTGTAATGGTACCAGATAACTGGACTTTCAAGCCTTCTTACAATGTTCAATTAAATGAAATGATTGAAACCATTGATAATGCATTAAACAAGGGCTATACAGTTGCTTGGGCAACAGATGTTACAGAGAAATCTTTCAGCTGGAAAAATGGTGTAGCTTATGTTCCTACAAAAAGCTATAACGACATGACAGATGAAGAGAAAAAAGAAATGTTTACGAAGCCACAAGCAGAACTAGAAGTAACTCCAGAAATTCGTCAGAAAGCATTCGATAATTTTGAAACCACAGACGATCATGGTATGCAAATTACAGGTATTGCAAAAGATGTAAATGGTAGAGAATATTATATTGTAAAAAATTCTTGGGGTACTAAAAACGATTACGAAGGCTACTTATATGTAACTAAGAATTTCGTGAAATATAAAACGACTTCGATTTTACTACATAAAGATGGAGTGCCTAAGGCATTGATGTCGAAGTTGAAATAGTTTACTAGTCCTTAGTCGTTGGTCCATAGTAATATTTTTCTAAGGACTAACGACTAACGACTAAGTAAATAAATCCACAATCACCAAAGCAGCCATTGCTTCTACAATAGGCACAGCTCTTGGTAACACACAAGGGTCGTGGCGTCCTTCGTTTTGAAGTGTGATTTCTTCACCTTTTGAATTTACACTTTGTTGTTTCTTTAAAATTGTAGCGATAGGTTTAAAGGCTACATTGAAATAAATATCTTCTCCTGTGGAGATTCCTCCTAAAATTCCTCCTGCATTATTTGTTTTGGTACGAATTTTTCCGTCTACATTTTCATACTCATCGTTGTTTTCCGAACCTTTTTTACTTGCACCTTCGAAACCGGAACCATATTCAAATCCATGTGCAGCATTAATGCTTAACATGGCATGTGCTAAAACGGCATGTAATTTATTAAACACTGGCTCACCTAATCCGGCTTCAACATTTTCAATAACACATTGTATTGTACCTCCTAAAGTATCGCCTTCTTTTTTTACTGCTTCTATAGCTGAAATCATTTGCTGTGCCGTGTCTTCATCCGGACAACGAACAATATTGTTTTCTATCGTATTGAAATCTAATGTTGAATAGTGTTTATCAAGTTTGATGTTTCCAACTTGCTTAACAAAAGCAGTAATTTTAATTCCTCTTTTCTCTAATAGTTGTTTTGCAATTGCTCCAGCTGCAACTCGTGCTACAGTTTCGCGTGCTGATGATCGTCCACCACCGCGGTAATCTCTTATGCCGTACTTTTGTTCGTATGTATAATCTGCGTGAGATGGTCTATAGGTATCTTTTAAGTATTCGTAATCTTTAGATTTTGCATCTTCATTGCGAACTATAATAGCTATTGGTGTTCCCAAGGTTTTACCTTCGAAAACTCCAGATAGAATTTCGAATTCATCGGCTTCTTTTCTCGCACTTGTAATCGCACTTTGCCCAGGTTTCCTGCGGTTTAATTCGAATTGTATTTTTTGTAAATCCAATTCAATCCCAGCAGGGCAACCATCTATCACAACCCCGATAGCCGCACCATGCGACTCCCCGAAAGTCGTAATCTTAAATTTTTCTCCAAATGAATTTCCCAACATTATCTGAATTATGAATTATGAATTATATTTTACCCGATACTCAATAAGAACCCCATACTCTCCAAATCTACCCAAAAATTCGGATACGATTTCGATACTACTTTTTCATCTTTTATTTCAACATTAGAAAATACCATACATAACATACTAAATGACATCGCCATGCGGTGGTCGTTGTAGCTGTCAATACTGATCCGATTGTCCAATGTCTCATGTCCCATGTCTGATATCTCCATAGTCCACAGTCCTTGGTCCATAGTAAAAGGCTTTATTTTTATCTTCCCCAACTCATTCTGCAAGGCTTCCATTCGATCCGTTTCTTTTACTCTTAAACTTTCGATTCCATTGAATTTTAATGGATGTTTTTTTATGGCAGAAAGGGTAATCATTGTTTGTGCGATATCAGGGCAATCTGTAAAATCGTATTGCTCTTTTGGACTGAAATTATTTGTTCGAATTAAACGTATTCCGTGTTCTTCGAAAACAGTTTCTACATTCCAATCGCACATCCAATCTGCTAATATAGCATCTCCTTGTGTGCTTTTCTTTTTAAATCCTGTTAAGTATAATTCCTCTATACCCAAGGAAACAAAGGCATACCAATACGATGCTGCACTCCAGTCGGGTTCTATGTAATAGGAACACGATTCGTATTCTTGTTCTGGAACAATAATACTTTCGTCATTTAAAATGATATGAACTTTTGCTTGATGCATCATTTCCATCGTCATGTTTAAATAGGGCGCAGAAATAATTTTATTTTCAAGGTGTAATTGCAATCCGTTTTTAATTCTCGGTGCAATCATTAATAATGCAGAAATAAACTGGCTGCTTACATCGGCTTGAATAGTAATGGGTGCATGAGATATTAATTCTTTTCCTTTTATTTTGATAGGAGCGTAACCTGTTTTCTCGAGGTATTCTATGTGTGCACCTAGTTCTTTTAAAGCATCAACCAATATTTTTAATGGTCTCTCTTTTAATCGTTGAGATCCTGTAAGGATAACTTCCCTTCCATTTTGAATAGAAAAATAAGCACATAAAAATCGTAATGCAGCGCCTGAATGATGACAATCAATTATCATATCATTACTTTGTACCGCATTCTTTATAATGATGGTATCATCAGCGTTTGAGAGATTTTCAATAGTAATATTTTCAGTAGATAAGGCTTGTATAATTAATGCTCTATTCGACTCGCTTTTCGAACCTGGTAAATTTAATTCCGCTTTCGGAAATGATTCTGGGCGAGTGATAATCATTAGAATTTCTCGTTAAAATAATGAATACATTTTACCAATGCATTCGAAATTTCTTCTTCGGTACAAGCAATATTTATTGCAGGTTCGGCGATGGCATTCAATAAACTAAAGTTAATTTCAGAAGCTTCATTCTTCTTATCTTTCTTCATATAATCGATCAGATCTAAAATCATATCTTCGTTTACTCTCGCCGGTTCTAAATGTTTAGGGATAATTTCTAAAATGTATTTTAAATCTTCAATTTTTAATCCAGTTTTAATTTCGCTTAAAAAGGCTTCAGCCATCATTCCATAAGCAACTGCACTACCATGCATAATTAATTTACCTTTCGATAAATAATAAGTTTCAATAGCATGTCCAATGGTATGTCCGAAGTTCAATGCCTTGCGAATTCCCTTTTCATAAGGGTCTTGCTCCACAATGCTTAATTTAATCTTTACACTTTGTGAAATCAACTCATCTAAACCGGGTAATCCATTTTCTAAGTAAGAGAGGGTATCTCTTAAATGTAAATGATCTGCAATTAAGCCATGCTTAAGCATTTCAGACATTCCCGATTTTATTTCGAGCTCATGCAAAGTGCTTAGGAATTCCGGGATAATAAATATTCCTTTAGGATGATTAAAAGTTCCTAAATGGTTTTTATAATGTTGTAAATCTAAGCCTGTTTTACCACCAATACTTGCATCAATCATTCCTAACAATGTTGTTGGAATATTAATAAAATCAATGCCTCGCATATATGTCGATGCTGCAAATCCACCCATATCAGTAATAACACCTCCGCCTAAATTGATTAACAAGGATTTTCGATCTAAACCGAATTCCTGCATCATACTCCAAATGCCGATGCAAATGTCGATGTTCTTATTGTCTTCTCCAGGGTCGATTTCTATTAAATCGAATTTCGGAGTTTGTGTTGAATATAAATTGATATAAGGAAGGCATTCTTCTAAAGTATGCGTATCGCCAAGAATAGCAACTTTCGTATAGTTTTGTTCAGAAAGCCATTGGTCTAAACTTCCAATAGGATTTTCGAAATATATAGAATAACCTAAATTACTTTTAATATCATTCATCTTGCATTACTTTGGTTTGAATAGTAATGGACTCGCGGCGAATCAATTTTACTAAATCTAATATCATTTCTTCAGATAAGTGAATTTCTTTACCGTATTTTTTTCTCGTTTCTACAATTTCAGCCCAACGTTCTGGTTGAAAAATGGTAATGTTATTTTCTTTTTTGTATAAACCTATTTGTTGAATCAACTTTAATCTAGAAGCAATTAATTCTAGTACTTCGAAATCTAATTTATCAATCTCTTTTCTCAATCTTGATAATTGATCTTTAAATTCAGAATTTTCAGTATCAATCTCACGAATTATTAATTGTTCGATTAACTGCGAAAGCTCTGCAGGTTTTAATTGTTGGTCCTTATCGCTTAATGCAATGCTCGGATCGTAATGCGATTCAATCATTAAGCCATCGAAGTTTAAGTCCATGGCTTTCTGACTAACATGCTGAATTAAATCAATGCTTCCACAAATATGCGAGGGATCGCAGATCACAGGCAAGTTAGGTACCAATCTTTTCAATTCTAATGGAATATTCCAATTCGGAGTATTTCTATAAGTATTCTTTTCATATTGAGAAAACCCACGATGAATAGCGGCAATTTTATTTATGCCTGCATGATGAATGCGTTCAATAGCGCCAATCCATAATTCGATATCCGGATTAATAGGATTTTTGATCATAACTGGAATGTCCACACCTCGAAGAGCATCGGCAATTTCTTGAACTACGAACGGACTAACTGTAGAACGTGCACCTATCCAAAGAATATCGATTCCAGCTTTTAGGCAATCTTCTACGTGTTGAGCAGTGGCAACTTCCACAGCACTTTTCATATTATTAGCTTGAGCTGCTTCGGCAAGCCAATTAATTCCTTTGGTACCTAAGCCAGTAAACGAGCCAGGTCGAGTTCTAGGCTTCCAAATTCCACCTCTTAAAACTGGGATTTTGAAGGATGCTAAAGCTTGGGCAGTAGTATGTATTTGTTCTTCAGTTTCTACACTGCAAGGACCAGCAATTACAAAGGTCTTTAAATCAGTGCTTAACCAAGAATTCAGGTTTTCAGATTTAATAGAAGTAGTCATTATTAATCTACAATTTGCTTACAAAACAACTAAAAACTTACGTGGTTTCAATTATTAAATTAATTATTTACTTAAAGTACGCTTTTTTCCTATTTTTGACTCATTCATTTACAAACAATGAGCAAAAATATATCATTCGATAATACCGAGATCGCCTTCTCAGGTATGAGTAATGCCGATTTAAATAGAGCTTACTGGTTATTCAAAATCATCAACATTAATTTCTTTGTAAAAGTTGGTCCCCCAATTACAAATGCAGCCATAAAAATAGGCTTACCAATTGCACCACTTATTAGAGCGACAATCTTCAAGCAGTTTTGCGGTGGAGAATCGATAAACGATTGTGCAAAAACAATTGCACATTTAGGTAAATATCATATCGGAACAATCTTAGATTATTCAGTAGAAGGAGAATCGAAAGAAGAAGTGTTTGAAGCTACAGCAAATGAAATTATTTCTACCATTCATCGTGCAAAAGGAGATGCGAATATTCCCTTTAGCGTATTCAAAGTAACGGGTGTTGCACGTTTCGGATTGCTAGAAAAATTAGATGCAAAAGCAGAATTGACTTTTGAAGAGAAAAAAGAATTCGAAAGAGTAAAAGATAGAGTTCGCAGAATTTGTCAAACCGCATACGATGCAGATGTAAGAATATTTATGGATGCAGAAGAAAGCTGGATTCAAGAAACAATCGATCAATTGTCGTTAGATATGATGCGTTTATTCAATAAAGAAAAAGTTATTGTTTATAATACTTATCAATACTATCGCCACGATAGGTTAACTGCATTGAAGAAACATGATGCAGCATTAACTACAGATGGTGTAATGATGGGAGTGAAGCTTGTGAGAGGTGCATACATGGAAAAAGAAAGAGAACGTGCAGCAGAAATGGGATATCCATCACCAATCAACCCAGATAAAAAATCAACCGACAAAGAGTACGATGATGCATTAACTTATTGTGTTGAGAACATCCACCGTATCGCTATTTGTGCAGGAACACATAATGAAAACAGTTCACGCCATTTACTAAACTTGATGGCTGAAAAGAATATTCCTGCAAACGATCAAAGAATTTATTTCTCTCAACTCTTAGGTATGAGCGATAACTTAAGCTACAATTTAGCCGACGCAGGTTATAACGTAGCTAAATATGTTCCTTATGGCCCAGTGAAATCTGTACTACCATACTTATTCCGCAGAGCTCAAGAAAACACAGCCATCGCCGGACAAATGGGAAGAGAATTAAGCTTGATTTTGAAAGAGAAAGCTCGACGTAGGTAATTTGAACAATGCGCATCCACATGTGAGGGACTCCAATGCTCACCGGTCCCCGAACGAATGAGCGAAGCGAGTGTAGTTGAGGGGAAGAATTAGCTTATAATTTTTGTTTGCCCATTAGGATTTCGAAGAATAGTTTAAAATCACTTATTAAACTCCAAAGTGGATATTTAAAAGTTGCTGGTTTATTCTTTTCGAAAAAGAAATGTCCAACCCAAGAAAAAAAATAACCAGTTATTGGTAAGGCATACCACATATACCAACGATGATAATAAGATAATAGAACTACTTCCAAAAACACAAGTGCAGTTCCAATAAAATGTAGCCTTCTACTTATTTTATTTTCATGTTCGGTTAAATAAAACTTATAAAATTCTGAATAGGTTTTTATACGTTCTTCCATTTCGACAGTATTTGTTTACTAGTAAAGTTAATTATTTAAGTCGAAGAAATAATACATATAAATTGGATGGTAAATAATCCTGCATAGATAGGTTTGTAAACTATTCGATGTTTCATTAAAAATAAGCAAACCCTTTCTGCTGACAGGCAGGGATCACACGAGCACACTTAGCCATTGTCGAATTAACCAATTGGCTAATTGCCTAATTAATATTATTTTTGTAGAAATTTCAATAAACAATGAGTGGATTAAGCGAACAAGAACAGTTAAGAAGAGACAGTATGCAGGAATTAGTGCGATTGGGCATTAATCCATACCCTGCGGAAATATATGACGTAAACGTTACTGCTGCGGATATATTAGAAAACTACGAGAGAGATAAAACCAATTATAAGAACATTAGCATTGCTGGTCGTGTGATGAGTCGTAGAATAATGGGTAATGCTTCTTTTGCTGAATTGCAAGATGCTACAGGTCGTATACAGGTTTATTTCAGAAGAGATGATCTTTGCCCAGGTGAAGACAAAACTTTATACAATACAGTTTTCAAGAAACTAGTTGATATCGGAGATATCATTGGAATTACAGGATATGTGTTCACTACGCAAGTAGGCGAAATTAGTATTCACGTAACTAGTTTCAAAATGCTAAGCAAATCTTTGCGTCCATTACCTGTGGTAAAAATTGATGCCGAAGGTACTGCGCACGATGTGGTAACAGATCCTGAGTTTAGATATCGTCAGCGTTATGCTGATTTGATTATCAATCAAGATGTGCGTGAAGTGTTTAGAAAGCGTACAAAGATTATTCAATCTTTAAGAAATACGTTTAACGAGCAAGGATACTTAGAAGTAGAGACTCCAATATTACAAGCTATTCCAGGTGGTGCAGCGGCTCGTCCGTTTATTACGCATCATAATGCATTGGATATGCCTTTGTACTTGCGTATTGCCAACGAGCTTTACTTGAAACGTTTAATTGTTGGTGGTTACGATGGAGTATATGAATTTGCTAAAGATTTCAGAAATGAAGGAATGGATAGAACTCATAATCCTGAATTTACGGTAATGGAAATCTATGTAGCTTATAAAGACTATAACTGGATGATGGATTTTACTGAGGAGATGATTGAGAAAGTGGCAATGGATTTACACGGTACTACGAAAGTGCAAGTAGGTGAAAATATCATCGATTTCCAACGTCCATTTAAACGTATATCTATGTACGATTCAATTAAAGAATTTACAGGTATCGATATTTCTGAAATGAATGAAGATCAATTAAGAGATACTTGTAGAAGCTTAGGAATTGAAGTGAGTGATAATATGGGTAAAGGAAAATTGGTTGATGAAATTTTTGGTGAAAAATGTGAAGGAAATTACATTCAACCTACATTCATTATCGATTATCCTGTTGAGATGTCGCCTTTATGTAAGAAGCATAGAACAAAAGAAGGTTTAGTTGAGCGATTTGAGTTAATGGTAAACGGTAAAGAATTAGCGAATGCTTATTCGGAATTGAATGATCCAATTGACCAAAGAGCACGATTTGAAGAGCAAGTGAAATTGATGGAAAGAGGTGATGATGAAGCAATGTTCATCGATTACGATTTCTTGAGAGCATTAGAGTATGGCATGCCTCCAACTGCAGGTATGGGTATTGGTATCGATCGCTTAACAATGATCATGACTAACCAAACTTCTATTCAAGATGTATTGTTCTTTCCACAAATGCGTCCAGAGAAAGTTCAGAAAGTAGCAAGTGTGAATGATTTTGTGGAAGCTGGTGTGCCTGCGGAATGGGTTCCGGTATTAAATAAAATGAATATCAATACAGTTGAAGAATTAAAAGCAGCTAATCCGAATAAAGTGTTTAACGATATGGGTGGTATGCGTAAAAAAATGAAATTAGAAATAACAGTACCTACTAAGGAAGATGTTATGAAATGGTTTGAATAATCATTGAAATTATTCCATAAAAAAAGCCCGAAGAATCCTTCGGGCTTTTTTGTTATCAATTTAAGATTACTTCTTTTTGAAGTTAATAGCGAAATCAGAAACGATTGTGTTAGAACCGTCTACTTGTGTTTCGTTTATTCCTAATTTTAAATCAGTTGAATTAAATGTTGTATTGTTGAATACAGTTGTATCAACATTATCCATAGTGATTAAAGTCAATACAGTACCATTTAAAGTGTATTTGTTTGTATCATCTGGCTCGCCTGCGAATTTAGCGATAGCAATACCATTTGATTTAAATTCTACTGATAATTCACCAGCTGCATAAGTTTCAGTTGAATCTTGTAATACAACTCCATTGACACTTACTTTTGAAGTTTGTGAAGTAGCTTCCCATGTACCAACGATAGTAGCTGAAGGAGTAGTTGTT
>CAZYBY010000054.1:0-4172 GCA_964645385.1 uncultured Sphingobacterium sp. | reverse complement strand
GTTTAAAAGGACCTGAAAACTGGGGAATGGTAGAAGAGTTAGCAAATTTATTGGGAGCTGCTACTGCATGTTCTAAACCAGTATCTGATTCAGGTTGGAGACCACATTCTGAACACGTTGGGCAAACAGGTATTGCTGTAGCACCTAACTTATACATCGCGATTGGTATTTCAGGAGCGATTCAACATCTTGCAGGTGTTAGCTCTTCAAAAGTAATTGTAGTAATTAACAAAGACCCTGAAGCACCTTTTTTCAAAGTTGCTGATTATGGTATTGTTGGTGATGCTTTTGAAGTTGTACCAAAATTAATTGAAGCCGTAAAAGCATTCAAAGCGAATTCATAATTATAGCTCTTGAATGAAAAAATTAAAATTAGATATAGTCGGATTATCGTATAGCCAAACTCAATCGGGTGCTTATGCACTTGTTTTGGGTGAAGTAAACGGTAGAAGAAGACTACCGATTATTATTGGTGGTTTCGAAGCTCAAGCTATTGCGATAGAAATAGAGAAAATGAGTCCTAGCAGGCCATTAACACACGACTTATTTAAATCATTAACCATCCACTTTAATATAGCGATTGAAGAAGTGATTATCTATAATTTAGTGGATGGTATATTTTTCGCCAAGTTGATTTGCAACGATGGCAAAAAAACAGTTGAATTAGATGCACGCACCTCCGATGCTATCGCTTTAGCTGTTCGTTATCAATGTCCGATTTACACCTACGAGTTTATTCTTGCATCTGCAGGAATTATGATCGAAGGTTCGGATTTCGCTTTCCTCGAAAATATTGAATCATCTGAGGATGCAGAACCAATTTCTTTAGGCGATGTAGCCAAAACGGGTTATGCAAAATTCTCCGAAGCTGAATTAAACGAAATGCTTCAACAAGCCCTCGACGACGAGAACTACGAAAAAGCTGCTCGAATTAGAGATGAATTGTCGAAGAGACAGTAGTTCGTTAGTCCCTTCGGCTCCGCTCAGGGACCGGAGAGCGGCCGAAGAATTATTCGGTCCCTGAGCGGAGCCGAAGGGTCGGTGGTGTGATTATCTACTACTTCTTCTGTTTCTTCACTTTCTCAACCTTCTCATACGGTTCCTTTTCTTCTGCTACCATACGAAGTTCATTAATGTCGAAATCTCTAGGCATATCCGTTCTTGAGTTCTCCCATTTTTCAAATAAAGTTTTTCCACTCATCTTCAAAATTTCCAGAAGTTTAATTAAGCTGGTTACATTCAAGTCCTCTCCGTTTTCCCAACGTTGATAAACTGATCTATTTAGCTTATGCTTATTTGCAAATTTTTCTCCCGAATTATAGCCTAGCTCTATCCTCCTATTCCGTATGATGCATGCCATATCCATGAGACGTCTGTCCTTGTTCATAGGTTAAATGATTTGGGTAAATGAATAAATGTTTTTCGTTTAGTATGATAAATTTACTGAAGTAGATTTTTGATGTATAATTTATTTTGAAAATCACGCATTAATGCAACATTCTAATATGTTTTACTATAATATTCCTTATTACATAATTAGATAATATCAATAATTATAATTTTATATTTTTTTCATTTTAAGTTAATATTGATAAATAATTTGTTAGCTTTATTCCCCCAACTAAAAAACAAGTATGCAAGTTAAATTCAGTGCAGATATTCTTAAATACGGAAAGAAAGGAGAAAAAACTGGCTGGACATACATAAGCTTAGATAAAGAGCTTGCAGAAAAAATCAAACCACACAATAAAAAATCATTCCGAGTAAAAGGAAAAATGGATGCTTGTGCTGTAAAAGGCTTAGCTGTACTACCTGTAGGAGGAGGCGAGTTTATAATTTCATTAAATGAAGTTTTACGCACTAAACTTCGTAAAAAAGTTGGCGACATTGTAGCTTGCCAATTGGAAGAAGATTTAGAATACAAAGTAGATATACCTGCAGATCTTCATTCTGTTTTAAGAGAAGAAAAATCGATGATTGATAACTTCTTAAAACTACCACCTTCACATCGTGCATATTTCATTACTTGGATTAACGCAGCTAAAACTGAAATCACTCGAACTAAACGATTATCAATGACAGCTAATGCCATGTACAATGGACTAAGTTATTCAGAGATGATAAAGTTAGAAAGAGTTGAAAGGAAATTTGCCTAATTTATTTTAGTCGAAGGTCGTTAGTCATTAGTCTTAAGTCGTTAGAATTAAATATTAAGCTTTTCGAAATTCGTAAATCCGAATTAATTAATTATTTTAGCTATGATGAACTTACGACACTCAATCTCCATCATCATTATTACTTTTGGCATGTTAACTTTCGGTAAAGAGAGTAAAGCAGAAGAGCTTTTGCCAACTTTAAATGTAAACATGATGCCAATTCGAACTATCGCAGAACCTGATTCTGGATTTTTTGACAAAGTTGCGAAAGGATATAAGATCGTTTCAAACATGAGCATCGACGATCTGGGAGAAATCGCAAGTATTGTAGTGTTGAATAAAAACAAAACAATAGATAACATCACCAAAGATGTTTCGAATTACCTTAATCAATTAGGCACTGCCAAAAACGAAATCAAGAAAATTAAGATTAACAAGAACACGAGAGTTTATATAAAACGGAATTAACTCGTATGCATACCGCATTCATGTGACTCATTAACTTATTAACGCAACTTGTCCCAAGTATTCGGGATTAACATATTAATAAGTAAATTAGCGGCATGTTATCCACTACCAATTCGGACACTATTGTTGCGCTGGCTACACCTACGGGTGCAGGGGCAATTGGTGTTATTAGGCTTTCGGGCGATGATGCTATACGTATTTGTAATGATGTATTTCGTGGAAAAGATCTCACTAAACAAGCTACTCATACAATTCATTTCGGAACCATAGTAGATGGAGATGTAATTATCGACGAGGTTTTGGCGAGTTTATTTATTGCACCTCGCTCCTACACGAAAGAAAATGTAGTGGAAGTATCTTGTCATGGTTCTTCATACATCATCGATAAACTTATCAGATTATTCGTAAGTAAAGGTGCACGCTTAGCAAAACCAGGCGAGTTTACCATGCGAGCATTCTTAAACGGACAGTTAGACTTATCGCAAGCAGAAGCGGTGGCTGATCTTATAGCTTCTAGTTCTGAAGCATCGCACAAAGTAGCGATGCAACAGATGCGAGGAGGATTTTCGAATGAACTTAAGCAATTACGAACAGAACTTATTCATTTTGCATCATTAGTAGAACTGGAATTAGATTTTTCTGAAGAAGATGTAGAGTTCGCCAATCGAGATCAAATGAAATCCTTGATTGAAAAAATTCTTGTTGTACTTAAGAAACTTATTCGATCATTTGAATTAGGAAATGTAATTAAGAAAGGTGTTCCTGTAGTAATTGCAGGTAAGCCTAATGTAGGAAAATCTACCCTACTCAATGCATTGTTAAATGAAGAACGTGCAATTGTGTCGGACATTGCAGGAACTACAAGAGATACCATTGAAGATGAAATTACCATTCAAGGAATTCAATTTAGATTTATCGATACAGCAGGCATTCGTGACACCGAAGATATTATCGAAGCAAAAGGAGTAGAAAAAACCTTCGAGAAAATTCAATCCTCAGCTATCATCCTATATCTGTATGATGCTATGGAAACTTATGGAGAAGAATTAAATACCATTACAAGGGAATTAGAAGCCATTACAGCCAAGAACAACTCTCATTTAGTATTAGTAGCCAATAAAAGCGATAAAGGCAATACAGCGCTACATCCGCAAAGTTTAAGCATATCTGCCCTTCAAGGCAAAGGAATTAAAGAATTAGAAGAGAAATTATTGGATTTAATTCACTACAACGAAAGCGCGAACGAAACCATT
Organism: uncultured Sphingobacterium sp.; assembly: GCA_964645385.1. Taxonomy (GTDB): domain Bacteria; phylum Bacteroidota; class Bacteroidia; order Sphingobacteriales; family Sphingobacteriaceae; genus CAJBVG01. The sequence continues at coordinate 295 of CAZYBY010000054.1, read as the reverse complement.
CTTACTAATATTCGCCACGTTGAAGCCCTACAAAAAACCAGCGAGGCATTAGAACGTGTACTCAACGGCATAGCCAATCCGGTTACCTCCGACTTCCTAGCCATGGACATCAAACAAGCTTTACATTACCTCGGTGAAATTACCGGCGCCATTAGTACTGATGATTTGTTGGAAAATATTTTGTCGAAGTTTTGTATCGGGAAGTAGTTGTTGGTCGTTTGACTGATTGATTACTTGACTACTTGACAACTCGAAATTTTGAAAATAATATAATTGTTTAAATTGTTCAGATTGT
>CAZYBY010000053.1:0-2643 GCA_964645385.1 uncultured Sphingobacterium sp. | reverse complement strand
TCACACCATTATCAGGTAAAGAAATCATTGCCTATGGTTTAAAGCTGAAACTAATCAAACGCGTCAATCACGTACTCGGTGACATTATTGCAATTGCGGACAATCAAGCGGTACTGCTGACCTACTTCCGTAATAATATTTTGCATGCCTTTGTCTTGCCATCTCTTGTTGCCGCTTTAGTTGAACACAATGGAACCATTGGCCGTGGTGATTTAATCAATGTAATTCGCACGCTATATCCATTCTTAAAAGCTGAATTGTTCTTAAAATGGGAAGATGCTGAGCTCAAAGATCAAATCTGCGCTTATGTAGATGGTTTGATTCAAGCCAAACTGATTTCTGAAGATGCCGAAGGCCACTTGATTTCTCCTGCTCCAAACAGCGAAGATCATAACCAGTTGGTGGTATTGGCTGCGCCAGTCATGCAGAGTCTTGAACGTTACTACATGACGCTTGCGCTGATTACACAGCGTGGTTCTGGGAACATTTCAGCACGTCAGGTGGAAGAACTCAGTCATTTGGTGGGTCAGCGTCTATCTGTCCTATATGAGTTCAATTCACCTGAATTCTTTGATAAAGCCCTGTTCCAAAGCTTTATTAAAGTGCTGACGCAACAGGGTTATATCAGCACCAACTCAGACAACGCGATTGTGTTTGATGAGAACTTCCAAAACGTTGCGCAATATGCCAACTTGGTGTTGGATGATGTCACACTACAAATGTTGCAACACATCACCACTTTCAGCGATGAAGAACTGAAAGACACGTTAGACAAAGTGGCTGCTGAACAAGCGAAGAAGCGTTTGAAACGTAAGAAGAAGTAATTTTTTTTAAAGCATAGGTATCTACACAATGTAGGTGCCTATGCTGTAAGTCTATGAATAAAAATTAAAATATGTTTCGTATAAGAGATTTATGTTAAATGGAGTCAAGGAGAGAACTTCAAATAAAATACTCTCCAATTATAAGATATAGTTTTACTTTTCATCTAAATTAATATGAATTGTAAAAATATTTCTTTGATACTGTATTGAATTGTAGCTATATTCTTCTCGCTGGTATAACGTAATTGTAGAGTTGATTCGGTCTAAAATTCTTTTTGTCATATATAAACCAATTCCATCTCCGTTTAACTGTATCTGTTTTGCAGAATCTCCACAATATCCTTCAATAAATATTTTATTAACTTCATTTTTATTTATTTTTAAACTAATCATATTGAATTCTATAAGAATTTTCCCTTCTTCAATACTAATATAAACATCAACCTCACTTTCAGGTTTACAATACTTTAATGCATTATCAAAATTATTATAAATAGCATATCTTAAACAATCAAAGTTTAAATCACATTCAATTAATTTATCATCTTGAGTAGAGAGATTGACTGTAATTCCTTTATCTAAGAAATCTAAAAAAAATGTATCCAAAATTCTTTTAGTAACCCTATGAATATTTTGTCTACTTTTCCTTAATACAGAATTAGGATTTATTAAATATTTAAAAACATCCAATTCATATTTTATTTCATTACTATTTTTATTAATCTTTAGAATTGACTTTGCAACAGTATTGGAATGACCTTTTATTTTTGTTGACATGTGAGCAATCATTTTTTTATGAGATAGACCCTCAATTTCTTCTGGTGTAAAGATAGAATCAAATTCCTGATTATTAATGCTATTTAAGCTGACTACATTGTGCAAAATACGTCTAGTATCATCTTTTACCTTTTGAATCGAGTCATCTATATTAGAAACAACATCAGAAACGAGACTATAATAGTTTTCTAAATTTTGTTTTGATACCTGAATTTTATGACTAGTAGCAATAATAAGTACAATTAAATTATCATTTCTTACTAGTTTTACTTTTGAGTTTTTAAAATTAATTTCTTTAATTTTACCTTCTAAGTAATTGTATAATGCTTCTTTCTGATTTTCAGTAAGAGTATTTATTAAAGTATTACCATGTTCATTTTCGTAATATACATTATATGTAACTTTGTTTGACATATTAATTACCAAAGACCTCTTTAGCATACTTTTCAACAATCGCTAAAAACTCGAAATAATCAGACTGTTTTGGTAGAAAATCGTCAGCAACTCTGAATGCTTCATTAAATCTATTCCCCTCTTCATCTGAAGAATAAATAATCACTTTTTTTGTTTTTCCATATTTCTTTTTAAGTGCTTTAACTAACCCAATCCCCTCTTCATCTGATAATGATTTAGCAACACCATTAATGTCTACAAAAAGAATATGGCTTGCAACAATAGATGCATCATCTATGTCATAAACATCATTAATTAAATCAGTAATCCATCCTGCTTTTTTTAAATTCTTAACAACAGGAAAATCATTGTCATCAATAAATAAGACTCTAGTCTTAGATTTTAATTGACTAAAATCAAGAGCGTCATTTTCTGAGCTTTTGGGCTTGTTTTCTATAGGCATGACAGTACCGAACTGTTGGAATATTTGTGTATTATTATTCCCATTATTATTTGCTTGCTGACCATTATTGTCACGATTTTGTATAGCTGCTAAGTCAGCTATAGGCTTCTCTTTTTTAAAGAAGAACATAAGTGCAGAAATAATAGCAATTCCACCACCAGAGAAGACCCATTCTTTATTTTCTAT
>CAZYBY010000052.1:0-1821 GCA_964645385.1 uncultured Sphingobacterium sp. | reverse complement strand
TTTCACTAAAGCAATCTGACACAATTTTAATGCTTTCCCGGTTGCGTTTTTACCGATCCAGGTTCCAATATTATTGATTCTATTGTCTATGTTTTGTTCAGCGAAAGAAAGAGTTTTCAGCTTAAATACACCTCTTTCAAGTAATCTTGAACGTAAAGAACTTCGTTTTGATTGTCGAAGTTTAGTCAGGTCTTTATTTTTACAACCCCAAATGGTTGCTGTGTTACCCTTATGATAAGATGTATCTTCAATTATGTGTGCGTTTATTGGAATCTGCATCAGCATATTCCTAAATTCAGGATTATTATTGACTTTATACCACAGAACCAGAAGCATCCATTGAAAATTAAAAGTATTCCAATCTATTCTCATGTAAGGTGTATTTATGCTATCTTCTACCTTTGCTTTTCGATATTCCGCTTTTGCATTGTACCCACCCTTTTCATAAACCGCTAACTCATTTTGTATTCTTAAACAATGTTCGTTATTTGAAGTGTAGCACCCCGAAATGTATGCACATTCAGAGTCATTAAAATTATGTCCCAAGAATTCAAAAGGATAACCTTTCAACATATTGGAAAAGTTCAATAACTTCCCGTTTCTAATGTCACCTTTCTTACGAAATGAATAACATAATTCCTTTGTTGAATCAATTACTGAATTTCTATCTAACCTCAAATCATCTTCTGAAAAGTTTAAATCTGAAATCTGATAAGATTCAATAGTTTCTGAATCATGATTCTCGACAGAAAGTATTTCATTTATTATTCCATTAAGTTCAACATCTGAAATCCTATTGTTTATTAGTTTAGCTATTACATCTATTGCTCTTTCCAAATCTGAGAGTGCGTTTAGTGTTATCACATCACCATTAATAACTACAACTCCTTTTATTTCATAATCAGTATTGGAAGCTAATATCTCCGAAAGTTCAATATCAACCACTTCGCAAATGTCAACCAGAGTCTTTAGTGTCGGATTATTACTCGTGAGTGAAGTAGTCAAATTCTGTTTTGTGGTTCTACTATTATTTTTAGTATTAACTGCTTCTACTACGTCATCTATTTCATATCCGTGACTTTCTAATATTTCGATAAATTTTTTATAGATATTAATTTCCTCATTCGGAATTTCCATATCCCTAATTTTCTTTATTGTAGACTTTAATACCTTTTGAATACTTTCAATATCGTCAAAAATATCATTCTTGCACTTACCTCCGTTTATAGAAAACGAAAGATATCCATGAGCTGAAATTCTTTGTTTGACTAAATCTTTTAGACGGTAATCTAATGCTCCAGCAATACGTTTTAATGTGTTTATTGTTGTGTTTTTCTTAAATATCGTATGAAGATTCTCGGTTTTAATTCCAGTCATTTTTGATAATTTCGGTAAAGAAATTCGTTTGGTCTGAAGAATCTCGTTGATTTTTAGATATTGATTTGCTTCCATAATATTTAAATTTCCGGTAAATGTATTAATTATTTGTGATATATAATTATGTTATATCATATATTTTTGAAATATTCTTAATATAATCCATTTTCTTCCTTTAAGAAAAGAAACTATGGATACAACAAAGATTATTATTTTTAATTAGTGAAAATTCTTTTGTGATTTCATTGTTAATTAATTCAAGTTCCCTCGCAGAATTGGAATCTGCGGATTGAATAATCTTGTTCTTTATTTTCAATAATAAGTCTATTTTTTTTATTCATAATATTTTTCTTTTTAATTATTCAATTGATTATCTTTAATTTAAAGATGGATAACCGTTTAGACACCTTTGGTATAAAATTGTTATTATTAAGGTTTAAATAA
>CAZYBY010000051.1:0-4696 GCA_964645385.1 uncultured Sphingobacterium sp. | reverse complement strand
ATACTTAGAATTATACCAAAGGCAATACTGGTGAATAAAATAGAAGTACCACCCATACTCACTAAAGGAAGTGGAACTCCAGTTACAGGCATTAAATTTACGGCAACTGCCATGTTTGCAAAAGCTTGAATTACCAAGCTAAAGCTCAACCCACAAGCTAACAATGCACCAAAAGCTTTAGGTGCTTTCGTAATGATTTTAATTGATCGATAAAGGAACAACAAGTACAACATTAGAATTATTGCACCTCCTACTAATCCATATTCTTCGATAATTATCGTATAAATAAAATCGGATGATGCTTGTGGTAAATAGTTCTGTTGTGTACTATTTCCAGGACCCTTGCCAAAAATACCTCCCGTTGCGATTGCAATTTTTGCTTGATCAGATTGATATCTTTTATCAGCATCAACCTTTTCATTGTTCATAAACGTAGCTATACGAGATTTATAAGTTTCTCTTCTGGGACCAAAGAAAATAACCATTAATAAAATTGCACCTACAGCTAAACACGATAAAAATATTTGCTTAAAACTTACTCGCCCGATCAACATAATTAAGCAGCAAGTTCCGAAAAGCATAATAGCTGTTGAGAAGTTGGCAGGTGCGATTAATGCAATAATTGCACTAACAGAAATCAAAATTGGCAAAAATGATTTCTTGAAATCCTTTATATTTTCTTGTCTACGAGAAAGTTCTCTCGCTAAAAACATAATCAATGCAAGCTTCGCCAAATCGGACGATTGAAATGTTTGTCCGGTAAATGGAATTGTTATCCAACGACTAGCTTGGTTAATTTCACTTCCAAAAAGAAGTGTATAAAGTAATAATGGAATCGAAATAAAAAGAAGAATTTGAGAAATTCTTGAGTAATAGCGATAATCAAGTAAATGCGCAAACCACATCAAGGCTAAACCGGCAATGATTAAGGATAAGTGCTTAAAAAGATAATATTCAGTATTTCCAGATTGGAATTTATAAGCTAAAGTTTTTGTTGAGCTATAAACTGCCAATAGAGAAACTAGGGTAAGGATTGTTACAATAATCCAAATCCAAATATCACCTTTTGTTCTACTTAATATCCACTTCATGGTATTACAATTCTTTTACTGCTGCTTTAAATTGTTCGCCTCTATCTTCGTAATTCTTAAATAAATCGAAGCTTGCACAAGCAGGAGATAATAACACGGTATCTCCTTTTTTTGCTAAATGATAACTTACTTCTGCTGCTTCAGCTGCTGAAGATGTATTCACAATAACATCAACACAATCTTCAAATGCTTCATGAATCTTACCATTATCTGTACCTAAACAAACAATAGCTCTTACTTTATCTTTCACAAGATTTTTCAGAATTGAATAATCGTTTCCTTTGTCAACTCCACCTGCAATCCATACAATTGGAGTACTGATGCTTTCTAAAGCATACCATGCTGAGTTCACATTCGTAGCTTTGCTGTCGTTAATGAATTCGATATCTTGAATTCGAGCGACATGTTCTAAGCGATGCTCTGCATTTTTAAAATCAGAGAAACTTTCCTTCATCGATTCACTTCTGATTTCTAATAATTTAGCAGCAATGCCAGATGCCATCGAATTATACAAGTTGTGTTTACCTTGTAATGCAAGTTCTTGAATAGTCATATTAAATTTTTGGTTTAGTATATTAATGTAAAATGTATTTTCTTCTAAGTATGCTCCTTCTTCTAGCTTTTGTTGAATGCTAAAAGGTATCATCGTTGCATGTATATTATGGCGATTCAAGCCAATCATTGTTTCTTCATCATCTATACAATAAATGAAGTATTCACTTTTCGTTTGATTTTGTGTAATTCTAAATTTAGAATCCACATAATTTTCAAGTTTATAATCGTATCGATCTAAATGATCTGGAGTAATATTTGTAAGGATAGCAATGTCTGCTTTAAACTCATACATATCATCAAGCATAAAACTGCTCAACTCTAACACATAAAAATCAAACTTTTCTGTTGCCACCTGGTATGCAAAACTGTGCCCAATATTACCAGCTAAACCTACATTCAATCCTGCTTTTTTAAGTAGATGATAAGTAAGTAAAGTTGTAGTTGTTTTACCGTTTGTTCCTGTAATACAAATCAATTTTGCATTAGTAAAACGAGCAGCAAATTCAATTTCAGAAATAATCGGAGTGCCTTGTTTTCTCAATGCTTTGATCAAAGGAGCTTTCTCCGGAATACCCGGACTTTTAATTACTTCTGTAGCGTTTAAAATTTTATCTTCAGAATGTTGACCTTGCTCCCACTCTATACCTTCATCGTTTAACATTTTTTGATAAACATCTTTCAAACTACCTGCATCAGATAAGAATACATCGAAGCCCTGGCGCTTAGCAAGCACCGCCGCTCCCGTTCCGCTTTCCCCTCCACCAAGTATTACAATTCGTTTCATCAATATTTATTTTTTAGTTCGTCGAAGTATCCTTAATCGACTTATCTTAACTTCAACGTAACAATCGTTACCACTGCCAGAATAATTCCGATAATCCAAAACCTAGTCACGATTTTAGGTTCAGAATAACCCGACTTTTGAAAGTGATGATGCAATGGCGACATTTTGAAAATTCTTCTGCCCTCGCCATATTTTTTCTTAGTGTATTTAAAATATCCAACTTGAATAATCACTGATAAATTTTCAACTAAGAATATCCCGCATAACACTGGAATTAACAATTCTTTTCGTATCATAATTGCATATGATGCGATTATACCTCCAATGGCTAAACTACCTGTATCGCCCATAAACACTTGAGCTGGATAGGCATTGTACCATAAGAATCCGATACAAGCACCGATAAATGCTCCCGCAAAAATCACGAGTTCTCCAGAGTTCGGTATGTACATAATATTTAGATAATCAGCAAATACCATGTTACCCGAAACGTATGCCAATACACCTAAGGTCGCACCAATTATTGCGGATGTTCCAGTGGCTAATCCATCGATTCCATCCGTAATATTTGCTCCATTCGATACTGCAGTGATAATGATGATTACAATCGGAATGAAAATCCAGAATGCATATTTCTCATAATCATCACCAATAAACTTTAATACTTTCGCGTAATCGAATTCATTGTTTTTATAGAAAGGAACATTCGTTTTAGTCGACTTCGTTTCTTTCGACATGTGAAACTTACTATGATTGTTGCTTTCGTCGAACGATTGATATTCAGATAGACCAATACTGCTTGCAGGTAATTTTTCTTTCACTACTATTGATGGATGAAAAAACATAGTATATCCAACAATTAAACCTAAACCAACTTGACCAACAATCTTGAATCTTCCTGCTAATCCTTCTTTATTTTTTCTAAATACTTTGATGTAATCATCAATAAAACCTATAGTTCCCATCCATATCGTTGTCACGATCATCAAAATAATATAGATGTTATTCAGTTTAGCAAATAACAAGGTTGGTATTAAAATCGCTGCAAGAATAATTAGTCCACCCATAGTTGGTGTACCTTGTTTTTCTTTTTGACCTTCTAAACCTAAATCGCGAATAGTTTCACCAACTTGTTTACGATGTAAGTATGCAATAAGTGTTTTTCCCATTAATAGTGAAATCACTAACGACACAATAACGGCCATCGTTGTACGGAATGTGATGTATTGAAATACACCTGCTCCTGGGAAGTCGAAGTGTTTGTCTAAATAAGTAAACAAGTAGTACAACATATCTTTTATTTTTGGGTGTTATCTAATAAATCGAATTGTTCTTTCAATATTTTTTTATCGTCGAATGGGTATTTCACACCGGCAATCTCCTGATACTTTTCGTGTCCTTTACCTGCTAATAAAATGATATCTCCTGCACAGCTAAATGACAAGCAGTTTTAATCGCCTCTTTACGATCCACTATGCTTATGGTTTTGTTTCGGTTAGTAATACTAACTCCAACTTCCATATCTTTAATAATTGCTGATGCATCTTCTGAACGAGGATTATCAGAAGTAAGAATAACCTTATCGCTTAATTTACAAGCTACTTCGGCCATTATTGGGCGTTTCGTTTTATCTCTATCACCTCCGCAACCCACAATAGTGATTATCTTCTCGTTTCCTTGACGAATATTTTGAATCGTCTGCAGAACATTTTTCAATGCGTCTGGAGTATGTGCATAATCAACAACACCAATACTTCCATTACCTGCAATAATATATTCGAATCTACCTTCTGCACCATCTAATGAAGATAAGATGGTAAGTACTTTCATTTTATCTTGCTCTAATAAAATTGCAGTTCCATATACTGCCAATATATTATATGCATTAAAGCTTCCGATCATTTTAAACCAAACATCAAGGTTGTCTATGTTTAATAACAATCCGGAAAATTGATTTTCAATTACTTTCCCTTTGAAGTCTGCAAGCGTTAATAATGCATATGATTTCTTGTATGCATTTGTATTTTGAAGCATTACCTCTCCACGTTTATCATCAGCATTCGTTAATGCAAATGAAGATTTAGGTAATTGATCGAAGAAATATTTTTTCGCTTTGATATATTCATCAAAGGTTTTGTGGAAATCTAAGTGATCATGTGTGATATTACTAAACACACCACCAGCGAAGTTTAATCCAGCAATTCTTTCTTGAATTGTAGCATGTGAACTTACTTCCATAAAGCAATAATCACAACCCTTTTCAATC
>CAZYBY010000050.1:0-12620 GCA_964645385.1 uncultured Sphingobacterium sp. | reverse complement strand
TGCCACATCGCTTAATTCAAAATCTTTTAATTCCAATAAAAGTTGAAGTAATAAGGAATAACTTTTGTGTACTGCATGTACAGAATCTAATAGGTAAGACTCAAATTGCTTACGATCAGGCTGTTCGGCTTGTTGAAAAGCATAAACAGTTTGGAATGCTTTGATACGTAAATGACGACGATTTAACATAAAGAACGATTATTTAATATAAAAATGCGGAGCAAAGGTACTCCGCATTTTGTTTAAAAGCAAGTTAATAGCAAGCTTTAATTCTACGAATATCTTGTATTCTTTGTTCTGCTATTTTATTAGCAGCTTCATATGTAGGGATATTTTCTACTTGAGATTTTTTCAAAATCTCTAAAGTAACGTCATAAATATGCTCTGTTTTTTCCATAGCACGTTTTGAACTATAACCCATTAATTCTGAATAAACATTTATTAATCCACCAGCATTTATTAAAAAATCAGGAGCATATAGTATTCCTTTTTCCATAACCATTCTGCCATGAATTTCTTCCTCTGCTAATTGATTATTAGCTGCACCTGCAATAATTGCACATTTTAGCTTAGATAAAGTTTCTGTATTTACTGTTGCGCCTAATGCACATGGAGCATAAATATCGATATCTAGATCATAAATGTTATTATTAGCGACTACTTCAGCACCGTATTTTTTAGAGATTTCTGCTAATCGTTCTTCATTAATATCTGAAATATAAACCTTAGCATTTTCTGAACGTAAATGCTTAACCAAGTTTTCTCCAACATGACCTACACCTTGTACAGCAACCACTTTACCAGATAAACTATCATTACCCCATAATTGGTTTGCACAAGCTTTCATACCCATATATACGCCATAAGCTGTAACTGGTGATGGATCTCCTAAACCACCTAATGATTCAGGTATACCTGCAACATGGTCTGTTTCCATTTTAACATATTCCATGTCTTTCGGACTAGTACCAACATCTTCAGCTGTTATATATTCACCGTTAAGGTTTTCAATACATTTACCATAACGACGCATCATTGCTTCAGATTTATCTTTTTTAGAGTCACCAATAATTACCGCTTTCCCTCCTCCTAAATTCAATCCAGTAATTGCTGCTTTATAAGTCATTCCTCTTGAAAGACGTAGAACATCTTTCAATGCTTCTCCTTCCGTTTTGTAATTCCACATTCTAGTTCCTCCTAATGCAGGACCTAGAGTGGTGTCGTGAATAGCGATGATTGCTTTTAATCCAGTTGCTTTATCATAGCAATAAACAACTTTTTGGTGATCATTCTCAGCCATTGAATTAAATACTGAGTTTTCTCCTAAAATATCTGACATTTGCTTTTAATTTATATGTATAGATTTGCAATAAGCAAACAAAAGTATGTATTTTTTCGTATTAAAGAAATACTATGAAAGAACTCTTCAGCCTTAATAAATACTTATATAAATACCGTTTTCGCATGCTATTGGGTGTGATTTTCATCATATTATCCAATTGGTTTGGAGTATTTCCAGCACAAGTTATAAGGCTTGCATTCGACTTAATTAAGGAGCAAATAAGTTTATATAATTATTTACATGGCTTTGAGCGTCAGGAACTTTTCTACAATGCATTTATCGAAATAGTGCTATTATTTGGATTTATTGTATTTATGGTGGCTATTATAAAAGGCATTTTCATGTTTTTTATGCGTCAAACTATAATTGTGGTTTCACGATTAATAGAATACGACATGAAGAATGATATTTATGATCATTATCAAATACTAAATCTATCCTTTTACAGAAAGAATAACACTGGAGACTTAATGAATAGAGTTTCTGAAGATGTTGGTCGAGTTAGAATGTATATAGGTCCTGCCATTATGTATACTTTGAACTTAATCGTGTTGTTTATACTTGTTATCAGCACCATGATAAGCATAAACCCAAAGCTTACATTCTTTGCTGTTCTTCCAATGCCTTTCTTGTTTATAGCAATTTATTATGTACAAAATTTAATTAATTCTAAATCTGAAGAAATTCAAGCACAATTATCAACTTTATCATCCACTATTCAAGAAAGTTTCTCTGGGATAAGAGTAATTAAGGCATATGTTCGTGAGCAAGAAATCAAAACTAAATTTGAACAAGAAAGTGAATCGTACCGCCATAAAATGATGGGTTTGGTAAATATTCAAGCCGTATTCTTTCCAACGGTGTTGGCATTAATTGGTATTAGCACCTTGTTAACTGTTTATATTGGTGGTAAAGAAGTAATTTCTGGATATATCACCGCTGGTAATATTGCTGAGTTTATAATTTATGTTAATATGCTCACATGGCCCGTAACATCTGTGGGTTGGGTAACTTCATTAGTTCAAAGAGCTTCAGCATCACAAAAAAGAATCAACGAATTTTTAACAATTCAACCTGAAATACAAAACGATTTATCTAAACCTGATATAGAAATAAAAGGTGATATACGTTTTAATAATGTAAGCTTTACATATACCGATACTGGCATAAAAGCTATTAATGATGTTAGTTTTGAAATTAAAGCTGGTCAGACATTAGCAATTACTGGCAGAACTGGTTCTGGAAAATCAACGATTGCTAATCTTTTATTCAGGATGTATGATGTAGATAATGGTTCAATTGAAATAGATGGAACGGATATTAGGAATCATAAATTATTCAATGTTCGAAAGCAAATGTCGATGGTTCCACAGGAAGTGTTTCTATTTTCCGACACTATTAAAAACAATATTGCTTTTGGAGTAGATAAATATCAGGATGAAGAAGTAATCGAAGCATCCAAAAAAGCTGTAGTCTATGATAATATTATTCAATTTGAAAAAGGGTTTAATACTTTAGTTGGTGAACGCGGTATTACATTGTCGGGCGGACAAAAACAAAGAGTTTCAATAGCTAGAGCAATTATTAAAGAGCCTAAAATATTAGTATTCGATGATGCATTATCAGCAGTTGATACCAAAACTGAAGAAGCTATTTTAGTACAGTTGAAGTCAATAATGCAGAATCGTACGAGTGTCATCATATCACATCGAATTTCAACAGTAAAACATGCTGATTTAATCCTTTATATGGAAGATGGGAAAATTATTGAGAAAGGCACACATGATGAACTAATTAACTTGAAAAAAGCATATGCAGAACTCTATCAAAAGCAATTGTTGGAGGAAGAAAGTATAGAAAATGTGGATTTTAAGTAAAAAATGCCCTTATACAGGTTTGGAAGTTTGAAATTAAATACTTTTATTTACTGCATAATTAGTTAAAACAAACATGGGAGAATTTGATAACAAAGACAGAGAAGAGGTGTATTCGAAGAAAGTAAGAGCAGGTAAAAGAACTTATTTCTTCGACGTAAAATCAACTCGCAGTAACGATTACTACATTACAATTACAGAGAGTAAGAAAAGAATGGAAGACGGAGTGTTCGTAAAACATAAGATTTTCCTTTACAAAGAAGATTTTGAAAAATTTATGGAAGGTCTTACTGATACAGTAGAATACATAAAATCAAATCAAGAAGTGGTAGAACGCAGATACGAAGATTACAATGGGTCTTCGAGCTCTAGTCCCGACATTGATTTTGAAATCTAAAAAACATTAGCCTCCTACTAAAGGGGGCTTTTTTATTGATACAATACCCTTTAATTGCTTTCATTTTTTATCTTTGCGAAAAGTATAAAAATGAAAGTATTAGGTACAGAACACAATTTTTTAGGCTTAGAGGAAGAAAAATTATATTCTTTTGAAAATGCCAAGTATATTATTCAATCAGCTCCATACGAGCATACTTCTTCTTATTTAGAAGGATCTGCAAAAGGTCCGGCTGCAATTATTGAAGCCTCTAAATATGTAGAGTTTTATGATGAAGAATTAGGTGTTGAAACTGTACGCACTGCTCCTATCGCTACTTTAGAAGCCATCGACTTTACAGATAAATTTGACAAAGACGCAGTTGATTTAATTGCTTCTGAAACGGAAAAAATTTTAGATGCAGGTAAAATTGCTGTATCGTTTGGTGCTGAACATACTGTTACTTATGGCTTTGTACAAGCTTATGCTAAGAAATATGATAATCTTACTGTATTGCAAATAGATGCACATTCAGATTTAAGAGAATCTTATCACGATAATATTTACTCTCATGCTTCAGTAATGGCTAGAGTAAAAGATATGGGAATAAATCTTTGCCAAGCTGGTATAAGAGCTCAGTGCATTGAAGAGGCTGAAGAAATAAAACGCAATCCCAAAATTCATACATATTACGCACATCAAATCAGACAAAACCCTAATTGGGTAAAGGATATAGTAAACGATATGACTGAAAATGTCTATATTACTATAGATGCAGATGGTTTTGATCCAAGTATTATGCCAGCAGTTGGAACTGCTGAACCAAATGGTTTGTTTTGGAACGAGACTTTAGATCTGCTCCGCGAAACATGTAAAAATAAAAATGTTGTAGGTTTTGATATCGTTGAGTGTGCTCCGATGGAAGGAACAATTTTATCAGAATATACTCTAGCCAAATTAGCTTATCGTATTATAGGCTATATGGAAACTTTCAAAAAATAAACAATGATTACAGATAAGAAATACCAAGTATATTGGTTTAGCCTAGGAATTGCTTTAGCAGCATTCATACTATGGTATTTTAGAATCATTGCGCTTTATTTACTCTTTGCAATGTTTTTAACTTTCGTATTAAATCCACTTGTGAATTTCATTACAAAAGGAAAACTATTGAAAATTAAAGTGCATCGACTGCTTGCAACGATTATTTCATTTTTGATTTTATTTGGTTTGATTGCTCTGTTCAGTTTTACAATCTTTCCAATGATTGGTGATGAAATTGATCACTTAAGATCCGTTAATCCTACTAGGTTTACAGCTGTATTCGATAACCAGATTTTTTATATTGAGCACTTATTAATCGACAATCATTTGGTTGAGCAAACTCCAGGTTTCTTAAAACCAATGCTAATTTCTGAACTAAATGCGTGGATGAATCAAGAAAATGCAGGAATAATAATTACTGAAGTTTTGAATGGTTTAACTAGTGGTGTAATTGGATTATTCTCGGTTTTATTTATAAGTTTCTTTTCCTTGAAAGATGAGAATCTTTTGAAAAAATCAATAGCTAATATAATACCAGGTAAATATTATACTGATTATCTTAACGTATTCAATAGTATCGAAAACTTATTGTCGAGATATTTTATTGGATTATTAGTTCAAGCAAGTATAATTTCAATTATAGTTGCAATTGCATTAATGATTATAGGTGTTCAAAACTTTATACTTATCGGTATACTGGTAGGTATTATCAATGTAATACCTTATTTAGGACAAGTAATCTCTATTATTGTAGCATTATTCCTTGCAGTTGCATCAAATATTGATATCATTAATTCAGAGCATTTATTATTCTTCTTAATTAAAATTACAAGCATAGTAATAGCTACTCAAACTTTGGATAGTTTTATTTTTCAACCCCTGATATTTTCTAAAAGTGTGAAAGCTCATCCTTTAGAAATTTTCTTAATGGTATTCGTTGGAGGAACTATTGCAGGACCTTTTGGTATGTTTTTAGCAATTCCTGTATATACCATTGCTAAGGTTACGTACATTGGATTACACAGAGTATATATAAAAAAGAAAAATGAGAATCGGGTATCGGGTATCGAGAATCGAGATATTAAAAATACATAATACATAATACTTAATACAAAAATAAAATGGCATTACAGTGTGGAATAGTTGGGTTACCAAACGTAGGGAAATCAACATTATTTAATTGTTTATCAAATGCAAAAGCTCAAGCTGCAAACTTTCCGTTTTGTACAATTGAGCCAAATGTTGGTGTAATTACAGTACCTGATGAGAGATTAAATAAATTATCAGAATTAGTAAAACCTCAACGAATAGTACCGAATACAATAGAGATTGTTGATATAGCAGGTTTAGTTAAAGGTGCAAGTAAAGGTGAGGGATTAGGAAATCAATTCTTAGGAAATATTAGAACAACTAATGCGATTATACATGTTTTAAGATGTTTTGATGACCCGAACGTAGTTCATGTAGATGGTTCTGTTGATCCGATCAGAGATAAAGAAATTATCGACACTGAATTACAGTTGAAAGATTTAGAATCAGTAGAAAAGAAAATTGCAAAGGTTGAAAAATCTGCTAAAACGGGAGATAAAGATGCAAAAAAGGCATTTGAAATATTAAGTCTTGTTAAAGAAGCACTTTTAGAGGGAAAGTCTGCTCGTACAGTTAAAATTGAAGAAAAAGATTTAGAACATATTAATGATCTTCAATTGTTAACTTTAAAACCAGTATTATATGTTTGTAATGTTGATGAGAAATCAATATTAACAGGCAATGAATATGTGAATAAGGTGAAAGATGCTGTTAAAGATGAAGATGCTCAGGTATTAATCATTTCAGCGGCAATTGAAGCTGATATTGCTCAATTAGAAAGCTATGAAGAACGTCAAATGTTCTTAGACGATTTGGGATTAAAAGAATCTGGTGTAAGTAAATTGATTATTGCTGCATATTCACTATTAAATTTAGCTACTTATTTCACAGCTGGTGTTCAAGAAGTAAGAGCATGGACAATTACAAAAGGAATGACAGCACCACAAGCTGCTGGAGTAATACACACAGATTTCGAGAAAGGATTTATTAGAGCTGAGGTTATAAAATATAATGACTTCATCACTCTTGGTTCTGAATCTGCTTGTAAAGACGCTGGAAAATTAGGTGTTGAAGGAAAACAATATGTAGTTGAAGATGGTGATATCATGCACTTCAGATTTAATGTTTAATAAATGAATATTTTCAATAAGCGTTTTGTTATTCAGGAACTAAACTATTTGTTTCAGTTCAGGGAAACAGAACGCTTATGGCATATACCTCTTCTTGCCGCATTATGTACAGGCATTCCACTTTTAATCGGTTATCATTTTAATAATTTAAGTGCAGGTGTTCTCTCCTGCTTATCCGGATTAGTCATTCTATATTTTCCTTTAAGATCTAATTTAAAAGATAGGATGCTTAGTTTACTTGTATGTTCATTCGGATTTATGATTTCTGTTGCTATTGGTTTACTCTTTAGCTTCAACCCTATCGTATCGGCCTTTGCAGTTGGAATTTTAGCTATTTCAACTCATTGGATTGTATTAAAATTTAAAATCAATCCTCCAGGTAGTTTCTTCTTTATTTTTGTTGCAGCCATTGCTAGTTGTATGCCCCATAATTTGAACTTAATACCTTATAAAGTAGGTTTAGTTGGATTAGGCACTATGTTGGCTTGTTTAGTTGCATTAGTTTATTCATTAATTACGATGAAGGACTATCAGAAATCAAACATAAAAAATGAAAAAATAGACAAAACTAATTACACCTATTTTGTAGAGTCATTTATTTTCGGATGTTTTATCATTATTTCATTTTTAGTTGGATATGCATTTAATCTTCATAATCCATATTGGATACCAGTATCCTGCATTGCAGTAATGCAAGGTGCAAATATTCGTCATATTTGGCGTAGAAGCCTGCATAGAATTATTGGAACGCTCCTGGGCTTAATTTTATGTTGGATAATTCTTACAATAAGCAATTCTCCAATCTCAATTTGTATCAGTATTATTTCCTTACAATTTATAATTGAAATGTTGATCGTTAGAAATTATACACTTGCGGTAATGTTTATTACACCAATGACTATTTTACTAGCAGAAACAGCAAATCCGTATGTTCAAACAACAGACCAATTAATTATGGCTAGGTTAATTGATATATCATTAGGAAGCATTATTGGCGCTATTGGTGGATATTTAATATATCATCAAAAATTACAATACTTAGCCGTTCAAAGAATTAGAAAAGTAAGAGTGGGCTTAAAACGTGCGGTAAGTAACGAATTTAATATGAAATAATAATACTTGTTTTTCTATGTTATATTAACGTAAATTTAATATATGAAAGACTCAAAAGCCCTATTAATTTCAACTGCTCTTGGATTTATTTTTTCGCTTTTATTCTATAACGAATCATTAGGTATCAATTTAGCCTATTTCGAAGTCATTTGTTTTATAGCATTATTATTAACAAAAACACTCGACTTTAGTAATGATTTATTTAAGTATTCTATCATTGCTCAAGCTGTTACATTATTTTCTGTAATTTATAATTACAGTATTATATCTATTCTTGTACATGCACTTTTCGTTATTTTATCTATTGGAATTTTAGTGTATCCCTCTGTAAAAAATGTATTCATAGGCATGTTAATGAGTGCATATTCAATGATATGCACACCCTTTAAATATTTATATAATCTATATTCTTCATTAAATTATAAAAACTTCAGTTCGAAATCGATTTGGAAATACAAACTTTATGTTCTGCCTGTAATAATTATTATAGTATTTATCTATATATATAAAAGCGCTAGTCCTCAATTTTTAGCCTTAATTAAACCAATTGAAGATTACATCACGCGTTTCATACCTAATATTTGGGAATACATTAATGCCGATTACATTGCTGTATTAATTATTGGTATCGTAGGAAGTTCCTTTTTATTTATGAAATCAGCTCAATCTGATTTGATTGCAATAGAAGAAAAATCAACTGAACATATAATTCGTAATAAAAATAAACAAAGAAATTTCTCGGGAATTTTATCTTTAAAAAGAGAGCTTAAAACTGGTGTATTTTTATTAATAGTATTAAACATTTTAATCTTTATAGTTAACTCATTTGATATTTATTGGGTGTGGTTTAATTTCCAATGGAATGGTGAATATTTAAAACAATTTGTACACGAGGGAACCTATTTGTTGATATTTTCAATACTCTTATCTGCAGGTGTAGTTTTATATTATTTCAGAAAAAATCAGAACTTTTATCTGAAGTCTAAGTTCCTGAAACTATTATGTTATATATGGATTGCACAGAATATGGTATTAAGCATATCTGTGGCTATTCGGAATTATTGGTATATCGATTATTTTAATTTAGCATATAAAAGAATAGGTGTATTTGTTTTTCTAATACTTGTTATTTATGGGCTTTACACAATTTTCCTAAAAGTAAAATACCGTCGATCTTATTATTATTTAATTAGAAAAAATTCACTTGCTTTATCAGTAATTCTACTTATAACAAGCTTATTTAACTGGGATATAATCATCACGAAATATAATTTTAAACATGCTGATCATGCTTTCATACATTTCGATTATCTAGCAGATATGTCGCCCAAAGCCCTACCCTATATGAATTATAGTCTTGAAGAGCTTAAAAGAATTGAAGCGAAACAGATGAAATTGTTTAATGACAGGGAGAATTATATGAAAGCAGAGGACTTCTATCTGATTATACAAAATCACAAAAGAGTATTTATTGCCGACTATGCTAAGGCTGGTAAATTGTCTTGGAATTATTCGGATCAAAAAACAATTAGAAAGTTGTTAATTGCTATGTAGCATTAACAATTTTCTAAAGTTGCAATATCAAATTTTTTCATTTTCAGAAAGGCCTGCATTACGCGTGGCCCCTTTTCCTTATCATTCATTAATGATCCTAGAACTTCAGGAACAATTTGCCAGGATACACCATATTTATCTTTACACCAACCACACATACTTTCTTGTCCTCCATTGGCTGTTAAACTATTCCAATAGTGATCAATTTCATTCTGATCTTTACAGTTTACTACAAAAGAAACAGATTCATTAAAGGTGAAATTCGGTCCTCCATTTAATGCCATAAATGTTTTACCATTAACCTCAAACATTGTAACTATTGGATTTGATGATAATATTTTAGAGTTTTCAAAAATTTCACAATAATACTGAGCTGCCTCCTGAGCTTCATTATTAAACCATAAACATGGATATATTTCTCTAGTCATGTTAATTTTGTTCTACAAACTTTTTGAAATTATTTAGAATTGCTTGCCATCCTGCTTGCTGCATTTCTATTGGATTTTGTGATTCTGGATCGAAGCTTTCATAAACTATAGTATTATCACCATTAGATTCAAATTTCACTTCAACCATTCTTCCATCTCCCATTGTATAATGTATTTCAGAATGTTCAATTACCTTAGTATACACTCCACCAAAGTCGAAACTAAAAGAGCCATCTTTCGCAGCCATAGTTGTTATGAAATTTCCGCCTTCTCGTAAATCATTTTCTGCATGAGGCACTCCCCAATCGTCTGATGCATTACACCATTGTTTGATATCTTCAGGTTTATTCCAAGATTCCCATACTTTAGAAACTGGAGCATTAATAGTAGTTTGGATGTTGATTTTTGACATTATCGATTTTTTGACTATTTGACAATTTGATTAATTGACTGATTAATATTTAATAAAATTAAAAATGTACTTAATACAAAATACAATGTACAAAGTACAATAATAAAAACAAACACCTCAATTGTAACATTATCGACCGCTATTTTATTATTATCTAAAAACCAATGTATAAATTGAGTCTAAATATTTATTTACACCCATGGATAAAAGAGAATTCATTAAAAAAATCAGTTTACTTGGAGCAGCAAGTATTTTGCCATTGAGTAAAGGAATAGCAAAAGCGATTGAAAAATCTAATTCTTGCACAATAATCCCAACCGAAACTGCAGGACCCTTCCCATTAGATTTAACTGAGAACACAGCTTTCCTTCGTCAGAATATAAAGGAAAATAAAACTGGAGTTCCTTTAAATGTAAAATTGAAAATTATTGGAAATGCGAATTGTTTACCTATGCAAAATCTTCGAGTAAATATATGGCATTGCGATAAAGATGGATTGTATTCTGGATATAGTACTACAAATAATCAAGGACAAGCTGGATTAACTTATTTAAGAGGTTATCAATTTACAGATAGTAATGGTGAAGTTGAATTTCAAACTATTTTTCCAGGTTGGTACACTGGAAGAATTTGCCATATCCATTTTCAAGTATATGTCAGTTCGAATTATGCTGCAGTTTCTCAATTAACATTTGATGTAAATGCTAAAAATGCAATCTATTCAGCTAATTCATCATTATATACTAAGGGAATAGACCCAATGAGTTTAAGCTCTGATAATATATTTTCGGATGGATATCAATATCAAATCGCTTCATTAACAGCAAATAGTGTAACTGGTGGATATGACACATCACTAGAAGTTACCATTCAAGGTACTGGTTCTATATTACAAGGAAACATTGAAAAGGAAAATGCTAAGAATTTCAAATTAGAGCAAAATTTTCCCAACCCATTTACTAATAAAACAACAATCCCCTACTATTTGAATCATAATTCAGATGTAAAAATAGACTTGTTTAATTTAGAAGGGCAGAAAATACACGAGGCTGTGTTTACTCAACAAACACAAGGTAATCATCAATACTTAGTTGATTTCGATTCAATCGGTATTCCAGCAGCTAATTATATATATCAACTAGAAATTAAAAACGAGAATGGTCTTTATCGCGATTGTAAAATGATGACCAAAGGAAATTAATTATTGAAATTAAATTCCTTAACAGCAATCAATTCATCATATCGTAATCCAGTTCTACGATAGTAAACTAGAATACGATATGAGTTTTGAGTTTCAAAAAAATTACCTTCAGTATTAGAATAATCGATATAATTTGAATTAGCTGTTTTAAAACCGATGATGTAATCGTACATCCCCTGTTTTAGGTATAAAGTTTTTTCGTAATTATGTGTTCCGAAATTATAAACCATCTTAGATTTTTCATCCGCTGTCCAATTATTGAACCTTCCTAAGATATAATAGTCGCCATAGGGATTTTGAGCCCCGTTATTAAACGCTAAGTGCATATTGACATAATCTGCTTGATAATCACTTACACCCATGTCTGAGCGCTTAATAAAGAAATTTCCATTATTATCAAACTCTTGTGTATAACGTAAAGGACTTTTTCTATAATCAAGTTTTACATACAAATCCCAAGCGGTATCAGACTCTATCTTAACTAAATTTTCGCCAAGGAAACGAAAACTTCTGGCATCAAACCTTCTATATTCATTTATTCCCTCAAAATCATTAGCATCAACATGATCGTATGTAAGTTTATTCAAATCGAAGAATGATGGTTTTCTATTTAATTTCACAGAATTCCAATTGTTATTTTGCATTACAGCTACTTTCAGCTGATCAAATGGGTTATCAATTTTGAAATCGGTTGTATATATAGCGAAATCAATTTTTTGATTCTTATACCTTTTATTGATAACAGTACTTCGATTAGAAGTATAATTTACCTCAACTTTTGTGGAATAAATACAAAATCTACTTGAAAATATTGGGTGAGATTCATCATCTGAAGGGAATACTTTTAAAATATAATTACCGGATAATGTTAATTGAATATCATTATTGGGAAATTGAAGCTGATAATGTATGTAATTCTGATTGGTATTAGAAGAGAAACGATAATTAGTGATGAAATTTTTATTGAATCCTCTACTGTATTCCATTGGAGAAATTGGAGATAATTTCCATTCAGCATCGCAATGTTCTATGCTATAACTATAACTTGTATAATCAT